>CAIRNW010000133.1 GCA_903879995.1 uncultured Bacteroidota bacterium | reverse complement strand
GTCTTTTTTATGGATGGATCGTTTTACAATTCGCAACTTAGAATTACTAACGCCTTCCCGTGAGGGAAATCCAACCTTACTAAGCATCTTGGATCATACACAAACTCCAATGGGTGGACGAAGGCTAAAACGATGGATGCTATTTCCACTGGTTGAACATAGCCTCATTCAAGAAAGATTAGATGCGGTAGATTTTTTAATAAATAATACTCCCTCTAGTAATAGTATTCGCATAGAGCTGGAGGGGTGTGGAGATTTAGAGCGACTGGCCGCCAGATTATCGCTTCGAAAAACTGGCCCCCGGGAGGTAAGAGCGCTGGCGGGGTATTTGAGAAGGCTTGAAAAAATAAAGGACCAACTAAAAAATACCTCATCCCCCTTACTTCTGCAAATTGCTAATCAAATTACACCGCTTGAAAGTAGCATACTTGATATAGAAAAAACGTTGGTCAGCGAACCTCCGGCCCTTATACAAAAAGGAGAAGCTATTGCTACAGGCGTACACACCGAATTAGACCAGCTTCGTTCGCTTGCGACAAGTGGAAAGCAATATTTACAAGCGATGCAGGAAAGAGAAATTTTAAGAACCGGTATCTCCTCCTTGAAAATTGGTTTCAATTCTGTTTTTGGATATTACCTGGAAGTAACACATGCCCACAAAGAAAAAGTTCCCTCCGACTGGATAAGAAAGCAAACACTAACTAACGCAGAGCGCTACATTACGCCAGAATTAAAAGAATACGAAGAAAAGATCATCGGTGCAGAAGACAGAATAAGAATACTTGAACTCACCATTTTTGAGGAACTGATTACCAGACTGCAAGTAATTGTACCTGTGTTACAATCCAATGCTGATGCTATAGCGAGCCTGGATTGCATTTGCTGTTTTGTCTACAACGCAACGCAATACAATTACTGCAAACCCATCATACATACTGGTCTTCAACTTGAAATCAAGGAGGGCCGTCACCCGGTTATTGAAAGATGTCTTCCAACCGGAGAGTCATACATCGGCAACGACTTACAGCTTGACCCAACCACTCAACAACTCTTGATTTTAACAGGCCCAAATATGAGTGGTAAATCGGCCTTGCTTCGACAAACTGCATTGATTTGCTTATTGGCCCATATGGGGCACTATGTACCTGCTACACACGCAAACATTCCTCTTACCGATAAAATATTTACCAGGGTTGGAGCAGCTGATAACCTGGCTGGTGGAGAATCCACCTTTATGGTTGAGATGAATGAAACAGCTTCTATAATTAATAATTTAAGTGAAAGAAGCCTGGTAATCCTGGATGAGATAGGACGAGGTACCTCCACCTATGATGGGGTATCAATTGCATGGAGCATAGCTGCTTATTTGCATGAATCACCCGCCAAGCCAAAAACACTTTTTGCCACGCACTATCACGAGTTAAATGAGCTGGAGGAACAATTTAACCGGGTCAGAAACTTTCATATTACCTACCAGGAAACCGGCAACAGAGTGATTTTTTTAAGAAAACTATCGCCCGGGGGATCCCTGCATAGTTTTGGATTACATGTAGCAAGAATGGCAGGGATGCCCACCCCCCTTCTGAACCTGGCGGCAAAAAAACTGACTGAGCTGGAAGAGGGTCGTTCTGATTCAAAACCAAGGGCCCAAAAATCGGCTAATAAAGCCCATGCACCTCAAGTTCAGTTGTCCATTTTTGATAGCGATAACGCTGCCCTTTTAGCCATTAAAAGGGAACTTGAAGGGATTGATATTGAGCAACTAACCCCGCTGGATGCCCTACTTAAATTACAGGCCCTGAAAAAGAATTTGGGCTAGTTTTCCCCAACCGGGGGACCGAAATCCCAAAAATGGGGTCAATCAAAAAATTGTATTACTTTTACGAAAATCTGTTTCAATGAAACTGTTCCAAACTACTGCTCGTTTTTTAGTTGCTGCTACCCTTTTATTATCCTTGGGAGCCTGCGATCGTGATGACGATCTTTTTGTTAGAAAAGAGTACAGTCGCGTAGATGTTCCATTAACTGGTGCACAGAACTTTCCTCCTAGTCCCTCTTCTGCATTAGGCACGATGGATATCCATTACAACACAACTACTAAATTATTATCCTACACCATTCGTTGGTCTGGTTTGAGTGGTCCTGTTGCTACTTCTCCCATTCCTGGTATGTCAATTCATGGAATGGCTCCAGCTGGATTTCCTGCAAACCCAATTCAACTGTTCACGCTATCTGGCATCACAAGATGTGCCACTTTCACAAACACTAGTTGTGGATCCTACAGTGGTCGTTTATTTGTAGATGGTGTTTTGATTACAGAAGAGAATTTGCTGAACGGAGTTTATTATGTAAGTATTCGTACAGCCGCATTCCCACTTGGAGAGCTGAGAGCACAAATTAAATTCTAAGAAGTTTAATTATAATATAAACCCCGCCATTGTGCGGGGTTTTTTATTGCATACCGATAACACGTCAGGGAATTTTTGTTGAAAACCACAAAGGAGCATCATTATCAAAGTCTCCATGGTAGTTAATGGATAACTCAGCTCCGGCCTGAATAGCAACCACAGTGCTAATTCGCATCAACCCCGTTTCAAAATCCATTTCATATACGCAATTGCTTGGACATGCATGATTGTATATAGAGAGATATCCTAATGCAACAGCTGCACTCGATCGGTCCTCTCCCCATTCAAAAATATAATCATGAAGAAGGGTTTGATCAACTAGCAATCGATCCGATGGTGACAGCACAAGCACTGGCGATATTTCAATGATTACACCCGCTGCAAGCGATTGAGTTGTAAATACACCTCTGCCATGCGTGGAAGATGGAGCAATAAAAAGACAAGGCAATATCATAAGGAGAATACTTGACCACGAAGTACGCATTTTCCTTTGTACTTTTGCCAGGATGTCCATGGAGCAAACACAAGGGATTTTAGCTGCTGAATTTGAAGCGATGCTAGCAGAAAAAGATGTGGCAAAGTTGCATGCTTTCTTGGATGATCAAAATATCAGTGAAGTAGCTGAATTAGTGGAGCATTACCCAGATGAGGATACCACTATCATTGCTAGCATGTCTACACACCGGGCAGCAAGTGTTTTTAAAATCCTGGATCTCTCAAGCCAAAAAAGTATCATCAGAAAATTGCCAGCCAACACCACTGCGCTGTTGCTGAATGAGCTGCCTGCTGATGACCGTACAGACTTTTTGGAGGAATTACCCAGCAATGTAGTTCGTGAGCTCATAAAACTGCTGGACCCTGAAGAAAGAAAGGTAACATTATCCCTGTTGGGATATCCCGAGAATAGTATTGGCCGATTGATGACACCCGACTACGTTTATGTCTATGCCAGTAACACAGTAGAGGAAGTTTTTGCAACCATTCGTAAGTATGGAAAAGACAGCGAGACCATCAACGTGATCTACGTTATTAATGAAAAGGGAGAATTAATTGACGATATACGTATCAGCGACATCATCCTGAGTGCTCCACAAAAAAAAGTGGAAGAACTAATTGATGGCCGAGTTATTGCGCTTCATCCTGAAGATGATCAGGAAACAGCCAGTGAAACGTTTAAAATGAATAATCGGGTAGCCTTGCCCGTAGTCAGTCAAAGCAATAAACTGCTTGGAATTGTTACGATCGATGATATACTTTGGGTAGCCGGTGAAGAATTTAGTGAGGATATGCAGAAAATGGGAGGTACGGAAGCGCTTGAGGAACCATACCTCGATATCCCCCTATTTAAATTATATAAAAAGAGAATTATCTGGTTACTGATTCTATTTATTGGTGAAACATTAACCATCGCAGCCATGTCAGGCTTCCAAAAAACACTGGAGCACGTATTGGTACTATCTACATTCATTCCACTCATTATTTCAAGTGGTGGAAATAGTGGCTCGCAAGCTGCCACACTGATTATACAAGCGATGGCGCTTGGAGAAATAACAGTCAAAGATTGGTGGAGGATTGCACGCAGGGAATTACAATCCGGATTTTTCATGGGATTAACATTGGGATTAATTGGATTTGGAATTGTAGTAGGAGGACACCAATTTCTTTCACTTTTCGGAGAACATTATTATCAAGTAGGCTTAGCAATTGGTATGGCATTGATCGGCGTAGTTTTATGGGGAACACTCATGGGATCCATGCTACCATTATTATTAAAACGCTTAGGTGCAGACCCAGCGGCTTCTTCAACTCCATTCATTGCAACGCTAGTAGACGTGACTGGTCTACTCATTTATTTTGGCACTGCGTATCTCTTACTAAGAGATATTTTAATCTAATCTTACTTTTTAATTTTTTTTATAAATAGGGGTTATCTTTTAAAAGGTTGCAATTCCGTTTTTCGTATCAAGTCTCCCAATATATTTGAGCTAACAAACTACTGTCTATGTGCGGAATTGTTGGCTATACAGGTTATCGTGATGCATTTCCCGTTGTTGTAAAGGGCTTGAAAAGATTAGAGTACCGAGGGTATGACAGTGCAGGAATTGCATTGCATAATCAGTCACTACAGGTATATAAAAAAATGGGGAAGGTTGCCGATCTGGAGGAGCATGTAGTTGGTAAAAATATAGCAGGCCGTACGGGCATTGGACATACCCGTTGGGCTACTCATGGTGAGCCGAGCGACCGAAATGCACACCCGCATCTTTCTGCAAGTGGCAAACTTGCCATGATTCACAATGGAATTATAGAAAACTATAACCAATTAAAACAAGAGCTACTCCAAAAAGGTTACCAATTCATCAGCGATACCGATACAGAAGTGTTACTCAACTTTATTGACGAAATAAAAGAAAATAACCATTGCTCACTGGAGGAGGCGGTTCGCATTGCATTAAAACGAGTAACAGGCGCGTATGTAATTCTGCTCATTGAACAAGACAACCCAGATACTATACTAGCCGCTCGAAAAGGAAGTCCACTTGTAATTGGGGTAGGTAAAGGAGAGCACTTTTTAGGTTCTGATGCCTCCCCCATGCTGGAATACACCAAAGAAGTGGTTTATGTAAATGACTATGAATTAGCAATTATTCGTCCGGACGAATTGATCTTAAAAAATCTGGGCAATGAAGTTTTAACACCCTATGTACAAAAGTTAGATATTGAATTAGCAGCGATTGAAAAGGGCGGATTCGATCACTTTATGCTCAAAGAAATTTTTGAACAACCGCAAACAATTTATGATTGTCTGCGTGGTCGTTTGGATGCACAGAAAAATAAAATTACACTTAGTGGTATTGAGCAATATGCCAAAGAGATCTGTTCAGCTAACCGTATTATTATGGTGGCTTGTGGCACCAGTTGGCATGCAGGTCTAACGGCAGAATATATTTTTGAAGAGTGTTGCCGTATTAATGTAGAAGTGGAATATGCATCAGAATTTCGTTATAGAAATCCTGTTATACATCCAGGAGATGTAATTATTGCCATATCACAAAGTGGCGAGACGGCCGATACGCTGGTTGCCATCGAAAATGCAAAAGCAAAGGGAGCAATTATTCTCGGAGTTGTCAACGTCGTAGGTTCTTCCATTGCAAGAATCAGTCATGCCGGCGCTTACACACATGCGGGTCCGGAAATTGGTGTAGCCTCCACTAAAGCTTTTACAGCGCAACTTGCCGTTTTAAGTATGATGGCGCTCAAAATTGCACAGCTAAGAGGCACCATGCCAGCCGAACGAATAAGCTACTTATTAAGTGAGCTGGAAGAAATTCCTGGTAAAGTGCAGCAAATTTTAAATGATATAGCCCCCATTCAATCCATTGCGGAAAAATATGCAGCTGCGCGCGACTTTTTATATCTCGGCCGAGGCTACAATTTTCCCGTTGCTTTAGAGGGTGCATTAAAATTGAAGGAGATCTCTTATATCCATGCAGAGGGTTACCCGGCGGCAGAAATGAAACATGGCCCTATCGCCTTGGTAGATGATCAGCTCCCCGTAGTATTTGTAGCCACTCGAGACAGCTATCACGAAAAAGTGATTAGCAATATGCAGGAAATAAAGGCAAGAAAGGGGAAAGTCATTGCAGTGGTATCCGAGGGAGACGAAACGGCAATATCACTGAGTGAATCTGCTATGATAGTACCCGTCTGTGATGAAATGCTGGCACCCCTGTTAACAGTAATTCCATTACAGCTACTTGCCTATTATATTGGGGTAGCAAGAGGCTGCGATGTAGATAAGCCGCGCAACCTGGCCAAGTCCGTTACGGTAGAATAAACCATTAAACCGATCCTATGAATAAAATCAATAAACAACCCCTTTCCTCACTGGGGTTTGGATTTATAGACCCTGCTTTTATTCCTAATGGAAAAGATGAGTATTATCTACGGAATAGGCAACATCGATCTAAAACTTTATACCGAAAATTATCAGCGAAAGAAATACAGACACTGGTTCGCAACGATAATAGCGCTGACGATTGGAATAATATTGAAGTTGCCCCAACCTTTGATCCTAAACTGGTAAAACGCTGTAGTTTTTTTGGAAAAATCAGGATTGGTAAACTGGAGCCTCTATTTCATGAGTTCAACAATTTGAGAATGCCTGTGGGGATCTACAACAGTACCATTATCAGCTGTGATATTGGAGATAATGTTGTGATTGATCAGATTAGTTTCATGAGTCATATCATTACAGGCAATGACGTACTACTTGTAAACATACAAGAATTATCAAGCACGGACCATGCAAAGTTTGGAAACGGTGTGGTAAAAATTGGTGAAGATCCTGCGGTTAGAATATGGATGGAATTAGCCAACGAAAATGGAGGAAGAAAAGTTTTACCCTTCAATGGCATGTTGGCGGCTGACGCCTGGATATGGTCAAAATACAGAGACAATGAAAAACTCTTAGAGAAACTTCAAGAGTTTACAGACGATAAGTTTGATAGAAAAAGAGGATACTACGGTAAAATTGGAGATAGAACAGTGATCAAAAACTGTGAAATCATCAAAGATGCCTGGATTGGAACAGATGCTTATATCAAAGGAGCCAATAAGCTTAAGAATATCACCATTCTTTCCTCTACAGAAACTTCTACACAAATTGGAGAAGGCTGTGAGTTAGTGAATGGGATCGTAGGATATGGTTGCCGTATTTTCTATGGCGTGAAAGCTGTTCGATTTGTGATGGGCACAAATTCGCAATTGAAGTATGGCGCTCGTTTGATCAATTCCTTTTTAGGCGACAACTCTACCATCTCATGTTGCGAAGTTTTAAACTCATTGCTCTTTCCCGGACATGAACAACATCACAATAATTCATTTTTGTGCGCTGCGGTCATACAAGGCCAAAGCAATTTAGCTGCAGGTGCAACGATTGGATCGAATCATAATTCCCGAGCAGCTGATGGCGAACTGGTAGCCAATCGGGGTTTTTGGCCAGGCTTGTGTGTAAGCCTCAAACACAACTCTTACTTTGCTTCCTTCAGTATTTTAGCCAAAGGAGATTTTCAGGCTGAGTTAAATATTCAACTCCCATTCTCATTGATCAGTAACGGAACGGATAAAAATGAACTGGTAATCATGCCAGGGTATTGGTTTGAGTATAACCTGTATGCCTTAGCGCGCAACAGCGAAAAATTTCCGGCCAGGGATGGAAGAACGGATAAAAGAATCTATCTGGAGTTCGATTATCTCGCACCCGATACCATCAACGAAATGCTGGAAGGCTTAACTATTTTAGAAACTTGTACAGGAGAAGCCTATATAAAAAAGAATCGGTCATCATCCAGCTCATCCGTTGCATCCGTTGGTCGCACGCTACTGCAAAATGATCCCGACACCGTTGAACAGCTCACTATTTTACTAAAAGGTGCCGAAAATAGCCGAAGACCAACCCGCTTGACTAAAGTGAATACTGCCTATCAAAACTATCACCGGTTAATTCGGTATTACTGCGTAAGGGAGTTGCTCAGCTTAAAACCAAATAGTAATGATTGGCTGAACTATTTAAAAAGCCGTTGTCAAAAGGCGCAACATAAACCATCAACCTGGATCAATGTTGGCGGACAACTTTTGAGAGAGCAGGCGCTCGAACAAGTAAAGAAGAATATCTGCAATGGGAAAATAAAAAGCTGGGATCAAATTCATGAGTGGTATTACCAACAAAGTAAACGCTATACAGCCGATAAGCTTGATCATGCCTTATCTGTTCTCTTGCAAATTTTAAACTGCAGTGCCAACCAACTAAGCCGTAATAAAATTCTACAGCTTCTAGAGGAGGCAGAACAAACTCAAACCTGGATAATGGCACAGATCAGAAAATCAAGGGAGAAAGACTATCAAAATCCATTTAGAAAAATGCTTTATAACAATGAGGCTGAAATGGAAAAGGTCATGGGCAAATTACAAGACAACCCATTCATCAGTAATTTAGAAGAGAAAGAAAAGTTATTTCAAGGTCAAGCCGCTCATTTACGAGTTACACTAACCAAAAAATAAAGCTGATTACTAACGCTGTTTGATCAACAAGGCACTAATCACAGGACGTTCCACTCCATTATCACCCGGGCGAACCGTAAGACGATTTCCTATCACCATGGAGGTTGAACCACCTCCATCCAGATTAATGGCATCCGTACATCCAATTGATTTTAGCAAGTTAGCAAGGTCTACTAAATTGATACCTGGATATCCTGCATTGGCATTATCCCCTTCTACTGCCAATAACACCAGTCTTCCTGCTGCCGTATAACCAATTGCAGTGCGTGGTCTTGAGGTAGTATTGTTTATGTTAATCAATTCTTCCACATCAGATATTCTCACATTACCCGCCTGGAGTAAAAGCGGTGATCCTCCAATAGCCGACACCACATTCCAAATAGACCCACCCGCAGGAAAAGTTTCAGAGGGCTGTGGCTGTGGAGCGGATCCTTCTGCGTTAGGACTTGGTGTAGGGTATTGATAAATCAAATCATTACCGGCACCCACCGAATAAATCCATGCAGTTGCAGGTGCCCCTGTTGAAGTGATACCCAATGCAGCACGGGTTGGATAGTACGAGGTAGAAGAGCCATTATAAGTACGCGTAACCGCCTTGATATTGGGAGCGCTTACAACATTATTATACTTAACTAAACTATAGGATTGAGTCCCCCCATAATAACCCCCATTGATTGCTACATATACTAAACCAGTCTCAGCAGCAGCAAATTGGCTGGGAGTACGGAGTGTAGCCGATTGTACAGGTTTAAAATCAAAACGACCGCTTGCATAATCGAGTGCAACACAATACGCCTTAACCATACGCCCATTGTAAATTGTATCAAAAGTAAATGCCTGTATACCCGTAGGAAAATTCACAGACAGCGTTGCGGAATATTTCCATCCTGGGGCCAACGTAATTAATGGCGTGATAGGAGTTGGCGTTGGTGTGGGTGTTGGCGTACCACCACCTACATTCTTTGATTTGGAACAGGCTCCACCCGCCAAGACCACCAATAAAGGAACAATAAGTAGAATTTTTTTCATATAGCTTAATCTTTATAGATAGAAGAAGAAACTCTGTTAAGTGTTTCAAAATAGAAAAATACCTCGCCATTAAAACCAAGCGAGCGGTTCAACTGTATCATTTTTTCCATTAATACAGCATCAGCTTGATACCCATCACCAAGAGAGGTAAGAATACCCGGTACCACTTTGCTGAGCAACGAGTCTGGCACCTGGCTTCGCAATTGCTTCAAAATTGTAGTATAGGCCTCGATGTTGTATCGATAAAGTTGAGGAATAACCAGATCTGCATACCCCCCCTTAAGCCAGGCAGGCCAATCTTGTAAATACTCCTCTAAACTCCAAGGATAAATGCTAGGTGCCCATGAAACTATACAGCCGGGCTTTACTTTTTTTACAGCTTGATAAATTTTTGCAGCATACGTTGAAAGCTGATCAGCCTTCCACTTCAGAAAAGCTTTGTCCTTGGGATTGTCGGGCAATGCAGCTCCCTGAAAAGCCTTTTGATAAGCATTTCGTGTGTACGCATCATACCCTCCTTCCGCAGGCATAGCAGGTAATCGATCGTCTCCTTGAATACCGTCTATATCATAGTTTTTTACAACCTCCAAAATCAAAGATTGTAATAATTGCTGGGGTCCTGGATGTAGTGCATTCCACCAATAAAATCCATTTTTCTGTAAAAGTTCACCCTTTACATTTCGACCACACCAATCGGGATATCGCTTTAACCACAATGATGCCGTGTCTTTATAGGCGTAGGAAAATCCAAATTCAAACCAGGCATGAACCTTTAAATTAGCCTGATGCCCTTCTTCGATAATTTCACGCAAGGGATCCCGCCCTTTAAAATCAGGATGCTGGCGAATTCCGATATGCTGTTGCTGTTCAAGACTTGGGTAAAGTGTATAACCCCCGTTCCACACCACAACAAATAGTGTATTCAGTCCTGCATCTTTTGCTCGTTTTACCGTTTGCCGAATATTTTCTTTTGAGAGCAAGGCTTCACTAGCCACATTGGTAACCCAGGTGCCTTTAATAACAGGCAAACTGGTGGTCTGTGCGATGGTCACATGCAGGCTACATAAAAAACCCACTAATAATACAAAAAAATAGTGCAATAGAAGTTTCAATTCAGCTAGGATTGAGATGAAGTAATAGCGGCTCGATACGCTTGGTACCGATTATACAAATGGTGGGCAGCACCGTATACAGATTGAGGACTCATAAAATGCGAAAACTCAAAAGTGATTGCCTTATCATATCCGGCACGGGCAGCAGCCTCTAATTTTAATTTTAATTTTTCAAACTTGATAGGTAAAAACTTGATGGGCATATCACGGTCAAACGATTCAGCATTTGTCCAACATTGCATTCCATACCGATCGGCCAGTTTCTTATTAATACTAAAAAAATCTTCTAGTTCGTGGTAGCCAATGTGTCCATCCTGAAACGCTACAGCATCTACTGCACCATGGATACCTTGAAAAATTTCATTCCACTCCTGCTCGTGCTCTTGTAATGAAACCGCATCCGATTTTGACAATTGCCCAGAAGCAGCCAGTACGGCTTTTTTCCCGTCAATCCAGGGAGAAATAAAAGTGGGTAGTCCTCCGCTTACTTCTTTACATAATTTTCCTAATGTATGAAACGCTTCAATGGCCCCTTTTGTCTTGCGACTAATTTCCATGCTCAGATACCAACCTTGGAATGAAGGATGGTGTCCATAACGTGACCAAGCTTCATCAATAACAAATCGATTGAGCTCAATTTCATCTTTCATATCGCCCGTATCCCAATAATGACCACTGTCATACAAACCAAAGTAAAACTTCATGTGATAACGATCGGCAAGGGTGCAAAAAAGTTCTACCAAATCAATAGGAGGAGTATAACAAGTACGGTGCTGAAGCAAATAGGGCGAGGGATACGTAAGAAAAGAACGATACCCGCTTCGAATGAGAATAACGGTATCGATTCCAGCATTTTTCATGTGGACAAAATCTCTTTCCCACTCCTCGGGACCCCAGTTTTGATGCGGGATATCATGACTGATCTCATCCAAAAATGTACCGGTAATTAGCATGTGATCAAGTTAAATTAAGTTCCTGGTTCTTTATCCTTTTGTTTGAGGGGCACCAGCCAACTCACCAAAAAAGCAGGCAGCGTAGAAATTAATACCCACACAAAAAACTGTGCATAGCCCAAATAATCGCTGATAGCCCCACTGATCATGGATGCAATGGTGTAACCAAAATAGGTAATGGCACTTCCAAAAGCGTAGTGAGCCATTTGATATTTACCAGGTGCAATTTGCTGCATGATAAATAAGATGATACCAATAAAGCCAAAGCCATAACCAAAATGCTCAACTGCAATAGCTGCTCCAATTATCCAAAGCGAAGTGGCTTGCGTTATTGCTAAATACGCATAGGCAGCAAAAGGAAGATTAAAGAATGCGCAGAGTAGCAGTAAAGACCCTCTGTTAAGCCCCTTATTTGATACAAAATAACCTGCCGCAAGTGAACCTAACACAAATGCAGCCGTTCCGTAAATGCCAATGAGAAGTCCAACGGTAGACTCAGATAACCCTAGCCCACCCTCTTCCAAAGAAGCTTTCAAGAACAAGGGCATGATTTTAATTCCCTGGCCCTCTGCAAATCGATAAAGAACAATAAATAAAATTCCTGCCCATATGTGTTTCTTTTGAAAGAAACTAACCATCACGTCTTTTAAGGTATGCCAAACTGCTGCTGCACTTTGTAAAGATGGTTGCAAGGGGCTTTCCGGCAACACACGTCGGTTATAAATTCCCAGCAGCAACATTACCAGCGCATAGATAGATAATACAATGGCCCATGCATCTTTATCGCCAAGTATAGGAATTAATACGCCTGCTAAAAAAACCATGCCGCCGTTTGAAAATAGCTTAGCTACATTATAAAAAGTTCCTTGCCATCCCACGTATCGTGCTTGCTGACTTGCGGATAATTCACTCAAGTAAATTCCATCTGCTGCCATGTCCTGCGTAGCCCCAAAAAAAGCAATGAGAAAAAAAAGTGTAACAGAAATTGGAAAAAAAAGAGGAGTATACAAGGAAAGAACTGCGCCAGCAAATAGAAGCCCACAGGCCAATTGAGATAACTGTATATAGAACTTTTTAGTTTTGTAAAGTTCCATAAAAGGCCCCCACAGAGGTTTAAAACTCCAAGGCAGAACAATCAACCCAGTCCAAAAGGCAATTTGAGCATCAGTATACCCTAAGCTTTTGTACAAAAGTGAAGCAATGGTGCCCCCCAAAACAAGATTGGGTAATCCCATCGCAAACCAGGTAGTGGGAATCCAAGAAAGCGGATGTCGTGATTGTGTTGACAAGCAGATTCGTTTAATAAATTATTTTAAAAACGTTTTGTGAATTTATAATATTATTTAGATAGTTTCGCAAGGAAGCGTTCATTTTATTTACATGCGATTTGCTGCCCTTTTAGTACTACTTGGTTTGCTTGCCCTTGCTAGTTGCAAAAAAAAATCAACAACAGGAGGCGGAACCCCCACTCCTCCTACCCCCGCTTGGGACCCCAATGCTATTCGCGGAGCCTGGATAACAACTACAGCCAGCACGGCGTTAGATAATCGTGATAACATTCGTCAAATGGTGAATACATGCAAAGCTGCAGGTATCAACCATTTGTTTGTAGTTGTTTATAATAATGCACGTACTACCTACCCAAGCAACGTGATGAATAATTTGATTGGTAAGCCGATCCTGGAGCGATTTGCAGGAAGAGATCCATTACAAGAGTGTATTGAAGAAGGTCATGCGGCTGGTCTAAAAGTACATGCCTGGTTTGAGTACGGCTTTTCATCCTCCTATAGTGCCGGGGGCGGATCTATCGTTGCCGCAAAACCACACTGGGCTGCCAGAGATCTTGCAGGTAATTTAGTTGTAAAAAATGGGTTTGACTGGCTCAATGGAATCCACCCGGAAGTGCAGCAATTTATGATTGATCTTTTTAAAGAAGTGGTAACGAACTATGCGATTGATGGTGTGCAAGGAGACGATCGATTACCGGCCCTGCCCAACACGGGCGGCTATGATGCTTTTACGGTAAACTTATACAAGAGCGAAAATAATGGCGCCAATCCTCCCACCACTGCTACAGATACAAGCTGGCTGAGATGGCGCGCAAGAAAACTTAACAGTTTTGTAAAAAGACTACGTACAGAAATAAAATCAATCAAATCAACTATACAATTTACAATTTCTCCAAGCCCGCACCCATTTGGATATAATGAGTATTTACAAGACTGGCCTACTTGGGTGGACAGTACTTGGATTGATGCGATATTGCCACAATGTTATCGTTACGACATCAGTGGATATACCGCAGTGGTACAACAACAAAAGGCCGCACATCGTAATCCCGCTGTACCACTTTATCCAGGCGTATTACTTCGATCAGGAACATACACGGCAAGCGCTTCTATGCTAAGCCAGATGATACAGACTAATCGAAATAATGGTTTCAAGGGTGAATCATTTTTCTTCTATGAAGGTATTAAGGATGTAAGCTCCTGGTTTGCGGGTCAATACCCTTTTATTAAATAAATACAGATGAGTAGACGATTGTTGTTCCCGCTTCTTTTTCTTTTGATTGCCGGACAAGTAAAAGCACAATCCTACACCAAATGGGTTGATCCTTTTTTGGGCACGGGTGGACATGGCCATGTTTACCCTGGCGCCACAGTGCCTTTTGGGATGGTTCAATTAAGCCCAGATAATGGTGTGGAGGGATGGGACTGGTGTAGCGGCTACCATTACAGCAGCACTACTATTGCCGGATTTAGCCACACGCATTTAAGCGGAACAGGAATTGGAGATTGGTGTGATATTTCAGTGCTACCGCTTACAGACACGATGCAAATTCGTGCTAAAAAAATCTTTATTCCTTTTCAACATCAGCATGAGAAGGCAGAACCTGGATATTACACTGTTCGATTAGACAACCAGGTTAAAGTTGAGCTCACCGCATCTGATAGAACTGGACATCATCGCTATACCTTTCCTACTTCTAAAGGCTGGGTACGCTTTGATATGGGCTTTGCCATTAATTGGGATCAATCTACGGCAGGTTTTTTACAATTGATAGACTCGTTTACACTAGTTGGCTATCGCTATAGCACGGGCTGGGCTAAAGGTCAGAAAGTTTATTTTGCCGCCCGATTCAATCAGCCAGTTCAAGCGCTAACTTTCATTGACGACTCCATACATTCAAGGTACCGTGCCGAAGGAAAACAGGTCAAAGCACTTTTACAATTTAATACCTCAACACCGCTTGAATTTAGTGTAGCACTCAGTGCTGTCAGCACAGATAAAGCAAGAATGGAGTTAAACAATCAATTGAATAATCAATTTGATCAAGTTGCACGAAAAGCAACAAACCGTTGGGAAAGAGAATTAGAAAAAATAAAAATAGATACCACCGATCGAGCTCTGGCTACTCGTTTTTATACCGCTCTCTACCGTACGGCATTAGCGCCCGTGATACACAGCGATGCAGATGGTCAATATCAAACACACGACAATAAGATTCGGCGATTCACCAATGGCGTAAATAAGTATACTATTTTTTCCCAATGGGATGTATTTCGAGCCCTAAATCCCCTTTTTACCATCCTGCAACCTGAGCGATACAGAGACATGCTAAATAGCATGCTTGCCTTTTATGACGATAATGGCCTTTTACCAGTTTGGGACATTAGCACCTGGGAAGCCAACACCATGACTGGTTATCATAGCGTACCGATACTAGCGGATGCAATTTTAAAAGAGATCAAAGGATTTGACATATACCGAGCCTATGAGGCGATGAAGAAAAGTGCTAACCAATCCCAACGCGGAACCCCTGCATACAAACAATATGGCTATGTTCCGCATGATAAACATGGCTGGAGTGTTACTACCACATTAGAATATGCTTTTGATGACTGGTGTATTGCCCAAGTGGCCAAGAAACTAGGTCGTGAGGAAGACTTTAAAATATTTAGTCAGCGCGCCAATTCATACAAAGCTCTTTTTGATGTCAATACAGGATTTTTTAGAGCACGATTGAGTAATGGACAATTTAAAGAGCCCTTTGACCCCCTGCTGAGCGAACATGGTTTTGAAGGACAATATATAGAGGGTACCGCCTGGCAGCATAGCTTTTTTGTTCCGCATGATGTTGAAGGATTTGCTTCACTACATGGAGGCAAAGAAAAACTTATACAAAAATTAGATGCGCTGTTTACTGCACCCTCCGAATTACACGGCACTGATGTTTCCATAGATGTTACCGGACTCATTGGACAATATGCACATGGAAATGAACCCAGCCATCATATTATTTATCTATATACAGCCTTAGGAGCGCCTGAAAAGGCCGCACATTGGGTTAGTATTGTAGCTGACAGCATGTATAAAAATGGTCCGGATGGCCTCACCGGAAATGATGATTGCGGTCAAATGAGTGCCTGGTACATTTGGACAGCCTTAGGAATGTATCCACTGAATCCAGCTTCTGGTGAATACGTATTTGGATTACCCCTCATCAAGGAAGCTGTTTTAGAAATGCCACAAAATCGCAAAGTAAAAATTCAGGTGATTGCAATACCTGGCCAAGGGAAAAAAGGGATTGCAAAAGTAAAATGGAATAAAAAAGAGATACCCGTCAAAGCAATTTCACACCAGCAATTATTGGAGGGAGGAACGCTGGTCTATTACATCTATCAATAACATTAAAATGTCATTGAAGCTAAAGCTTAGCCTAATCGCTATTTTCATCTCGACATTTTGTCAAGCCCAATTTGAGGCTAAACTAATCCCTAAGAAAGGATTATTTGTAAATCAAGGCGCCCTCCAATGGGCGATGGGATCTGAAATAAATTTTTTAAACGCCGATCGCAAACACCACGAGTACTATTTTACCTGGTGGGAACAAGATGCTGATACAACTAACCCAAAACAAGACATTTTATTTATTGGCAGTGCCAACACAGCTGTACAAGGTACATTTTCATTATATCGAAGTAATCTAAAAATTAGAACGTCACTTCAATGTGTATGGAATAAAAAAAGTCCTGG
>CAIRNW010000132.1 GCA_903879995.1 uncultured Bacteroidota bacterium | reverse complement strand
ATACGGTCTACGCGCCTATGTTTATTATACCATGCTCAGAACATGGGGAGATGTGCCACTTAATACAGAACCCATCGAAACAATAACTAATACAGCACAAACTTATAAGCGCAGGACATCGTCTGATTCAATTATGATTCAGATTAAAAAGGATATTGAACAATCTCTGCAACTTTTTGGTTCGTCCAATACCATGCCTGCTGGAAAGCGTGTATACTGGAGTCGTGTGGCTAGTTTGGTGCTTAAGGGTGATGTTTTGATTTGGTCCGGAACACATATGGGTGGAGGCCCTGTTGATTTAACTGCTGCAAAGGCAGCACTGCAGGAAGTACGCAATTTACAGGGTGCCTCACTTAATTTAAATGCCAACTATGCTGACTGTTTTGATCCGGGAAAAAAATTGAATAATCCGGAAATTATTTTTGCACTCAACTACGAACTACAACAAGCACAGTTAGGAGCGTTTAGTACATTCTTGGTGAACTCCATTCAAGCCACTACACTTTCATTTACGCAAGCGGCTACACCAACTGTTTCAACTGTTTATCCTTTTGTAAATGGTTCTAATCGGGTGGGGATGAATCAAGCAATGATTAATCGTCTAACCGCAGGAGCTGCGGATCAACGTATCAACAATAGTTTCCGCGTGATGTACTCTAATGCCGCACCTTTTGCAGTACGTGGAGTTATGCTTACAAAATATGTAGGTACCACTTCTGGTACTACACAGATTTATGTAAACGACTTTCCAATCTATCGCTATGCTGACGTTTTATTATTGTTAGCTGAAGCTAAAGCGAAGTTGGGAGAAGATCCTTCTGCTGAAATCAACGCAATTCGTCAACGCGCGTATGGCGCTACGTATACGCCTCATGTAAATGCAGGTACTACTGCTAATATGAATGCCATCTTAGAAGAGTACTTACGCGAATTTATTGGCGAAGGAAAACGTTGGTGGGCTTTACGCAGAGCTGGTGATAACTATGTTTACGCAAACCTCAGTCCTGTTTATTTCTCACCCAGCTCTACTGCAAAATTCTTATTACCCCTTTCCCAGTCAATGTTGTTAGCAGATCCACTGTTGACACAAACACCGGGGTACTAATATTTTCAACTTGCTTTTCTCTTCTCCCTGTGATTTTTTAATCCGGGGGGAAGAGAAATATTAAAAAACTAAACCGTGCGCAAATTTGATCATATAGCAGGGTTAATTGCTGCACCCTTCACACCGCTGCAGCCAGACGGCACGCTTCATTTAGCGTTGATTCCCTCTTATGCACGCATGCTGTATCAAAATGGTGTAGCAGGTGCTTTTATCTGTGGCTCTACCGGTGAGGGAGTTTCGTTAACCACTACAGAAAAAATGCAAATGGCAGAAGCATGGCAAAATGCAGTACAAGATTTGCCCGGCTTCAAAGTAATTACATTGTTGGCCGATACTAGCCTTGAAGATTGTAAGGCTCTTGCAGCCCATGCACAGTCTATAGGTTTGTATGGTGTTTCTTTAACAGCGCCTTATTATTTTAAACCTTCTTCGGCCAGTGTTCTGGCTGAAGTTTGTAAGCAAGTAGCCGCTGCAGCCCCACAATTGCCTTTTTACTATTATCATGTACCCGTACTAACAGGTGTGGGAATATCCATGTACGATTTATTGCAAGCGGTGGATGGTTCAATCCCCAATTTTGCAGGGATAAAATATACGCACGAAGATTTTATGGATTTTCTTTCCTGCCTCCGATTTAAAAATGGCCAATATGATATGCTTTGGGGTAGGGACGAAAATATGTTGTCTGCACTGGCTATCGGTTCTAAAGGATTTGTAGGAAGTACATTTAATTATCTGGCTCCTTTGTATCTGGAGTTAATCAACTTATTTGAACAACATAATCTTTCAGACGCTTCCACACTACAACTTCTTTCCATCGATTTTATTCGACTGCTCGGAAAATATGGAGGAATTGCAACCGGTAAAGCATATATGCGATTATTAGGTTTAGATTGTGGTACATTTAGATTGCCTGTTCAAAATATGTCAGCAAAAATGTTTCAATCTTTTAAAGAAGAGGCGGAGGGATTGGGCTTTGCTACGTATTGTTCAAAACTGCCCTCTTCAATAAAATCTACAGTGGGGTAGCAATGATTCATGTGCACATTCTGTTATTATCTGCTCTTTTCTGTTTAAAAGCAACATTTGTAACGGCTCAACCTACACCTACGTTAACCTGGAATTCATATACACAATTACCCGCTCAATCTACACTCGGTCATCAGCCAGGTGTTGCAGGAGCATTCACCGGAGTAATTGGCGATAATTTACTGGTAGCCGGGGGTGCCAATTTTCCCTATGAGATGCCATGGAACGGTGGGAAAAAAACATTCTGGAACGATATTTATATTTTATCACTTGCTGAGAAACAATCCCCTCGTTGGATTTATACTGATAAAAATAAATTACCCGCGCCGATGGCTTACGGGGCAAGTGTTTCAATACCTAATGGTGTTGTGTGTTTAGGAGGGGAGAACGAAAAAGGAATTTCCAACCAGGCTTTTATTATTAAACAAGGACAACGTATCGAGCAACCATTGGTTATACAAACCTTACCTGCTCTACCAATACCACTTCGGAATCATTGTGCTGGCCTAGTTGGGAGTATTATTTTTGTTTTAGGTGGCGAAACAACAGTTGGTGTATCCAATCATATTTATAAATTGAATCTGGATGCTTCTATTCCAGTCTGGGAAGAAGCTACTATGTTGCCAATGGCGCTCTCTCATCAAGTGTGTATTCCGGTGAAGCAAGACGGAAAAGACTACTTATATATGGTAGGCGGTCGTAAAAAGAACGACCACTCCCTGACAACTTTTTATAACTCTTTGTTGTGTTATGATGTTGAGAAAAATACCTGGATCACAAAGCCAGATCTTCCTTTTGCATTATCTGCCGCAGTGGGCGCTATTTGGGAACAAAAATATCTGGTTGTAGTAGGGGGAGACCGGGGTGAACATTTTGCGAAGGCGGAAACTATTTTATTATCAATTGAACGAGCCAATAATAAAGAAGAAGTAGAAAAACTGCGTGGACAATTAGCTGCATTACAATCTAGTCATCCAGGATTTTCAAAAACAGTTCTTCTTTATAATCTTGAAACAAGCCAGTGGACTACCTCTTCTGATCTTCCCTTTCCTCCGCCAGTAACAACCACGGCAGTAAATTGGAAAAATTATTTAATAGTGCCCTCGGGAGAAATTCGAGCTGGCATCAGAACACCCGTAATATTGTTATGCCACTAGTCCAATCAAAAAAATATCCTTGGGTAGTAGTGGGCCTTTTATGGGGAGTGGCGTTATTGAATTACTTAGACAGGCAGATGCTAAGTACCATGCGGCCTGTAATGTTAACCGATATCAAAGAATTAGAGAGCGCTACTTATTTTGGTTATTTGCTCTCTGTTTTTTTATGGATTTATGGATTGGTTAGTCCCTTTTCCGGACTCATTGCTGATCGGTTTAGTAAAAAGCGAATAATCATACTAAGTTTATTTGTTTGGAGCGCTGTTACTTTTCTAATGGGTTATGCACAAACATTTAATCAATTATTCTGGTTGAGAGCGATCATGGGTTTTAGTGAAGCCCTTTACATTCCAGCAGGTCTTGCACTGATTGCCAGCTATCATGATTCTAAAACCAGATCATTGGCGGTAGGGATACACATGACGGGATTATATATGGGACAAGCT
>CAIRNW010000131.1 GCA_903879995.1 uncultured Bacteroidota bacterium | reverse complement strand
TATTAATGGCATCCGATGATACGGAGGCTGGTTCTACTGTGAGAGCGGTAGGTTTGTTGCTTGAAATTGACGTTGCTACTTCGCTGTATATTTCTTGCACGTCTGCAATGGCTATAGCTGGTTCAATTTTTGTTGCTGGAATTTGCACAGAAACCATTGGCGATTCAGTGGAGCTAACCTCTTTGGCTTTTGCAAGGCCATTTACAAATTGTGGCACATCACTCACAAAATCAGATACTATTTCATTGGTTGTAGCGCTTGCCTCACGTGTGGATGCGCTGCGAACTGATTCAATACTTCGTTCGCCATAACCAATCCAAGTGAAACTGCCTGTGGTGAAAGCCAATAATAAAATTGCAGTGAGTGGCCATCTTTTTTTAGGATGTAGCCGTGCATGGATGTTCTCCCATACTGAATCAGCTGGGTAAAGCCGATGGTTATCGGCATTCTCCTTTAGAAACTGTTCAAATTCTCTATCGTTGTTCTTCCCATCCATCGCGCGAGACTCACGTAAAACGCAAGCAGTATTCGTTAATGTTGTCCAACCGCCTGTAGCCAGTCGGTTTTCTGTTTTGGTTGTAAAATATTCTTTTTGATCAAGAGTTCTTCCAACATCCCCTTTGCTCTGGTAAACTGACTTCTGCTGGTGCTTTCCTCAATATCCAGCAGTTGTGCAATTTCCCGGTGACTATATCCTTCAATGGCAAATAAGTTCAACACTGTTCTGTATCCTATGGGTAAACTTCGAATACAGTCTACGATTTGTTTTACTTGTACCACGGCAGGCACTGTTTCCTCACGAATGGAAACCGTGGCCGCATGAATCAAGTCTACACTCTCGTTGAATTTTTTGTTCTTCTTAAGTATGTTAATACAAGTATGAACAATAATGCGTCGAATCCAGCCTTCAAAAGAGCCCCGGTTCTCAAAAGTGTGCAGTTGTGTAAAGACTTTAATAAAGCCTTCCTGCAACATGTCTTCGGCATCTTCTCTGCTATGTGCATAGCGAAAACAAACGGCTAGCATTTTAGGGCTATACGTATTGTAGAGTTCTCGCTGTGCAACGGGATTGTTGCGTAGACAACCTTCTAAGATGACTTCCTCTGTCATAGGGGACGTTGGTAGTCTGAATGTAAGACATTTTAATAGAGAAATTGCTGCACCCTGTGTTAAAAATTGGCCCGAATCGCTACAAATAAATTACGACCGGGGGCTGAAAAGCCAGAGGCAAAATAGCGGTAGTTCCGGTCCAATATATTCTCCAGCCCCATCTGCAATTGTAGGGTTTTCTCCAACTGGTAGCTGGTCCGGAGATTCAGGGTGTACCAGGCTGGGGTGCCGTCGGGAGTGGCGTATTGTACATTGTCCTCCCCGTCTAGATTATAATCCTGTTTTCTTTTCCAACCATTAAACAAAAGAAAAAATTCCCCTTGCCAAGGACCCTTATTATAGAGAAAGGCGCTTCGTCCGTAAACAGGAGGGATATGGTCCAGGGGTTTTTCAGACCCGTCTGCTGTTTGAAACCGACCATAGGTAAAACTGACGGTGGACTCCCAGCTTAGGTGATTGGAAAGTACCAAAACAGATTTATAACTGAATCCACGAATAAAAGCTCTTCGTGCATTTTGGTTTGCAATGATCTGCGCCAGTATTCCGTTATAAAGAATTGAGTCTTGGCTGTTCAAACGGAAGGGTGCCATAACAATGGCATTTCTAAAAAGCGTATAAAATCCGGTAAGTTCAAATTTTAAAGATTGGCTTTTGTATTGTAGTTGAAGATCGCCGTTATAGGTGTATTCCGGTTTAAGTAAAGGGTTTGGTACCACCAGTCTTCTCAGTGCCGTGCTACTTTCAAAGATTCGCGCAGCATCATCAATATTCGGTGCTCTAAACCCGGAGGAAAAATTTGTACTGAGGCGAGTTCTATCATTTGCATTATACACCAATCCCAAATTTCCTGTAACTGAAGTTGTTTTTTGATCAATACGGACGAACGGAAAATTAAAAAATCGATTATCAGCTATAGTAGAATGTAGCTGTGTTTTTTGTAGGCGTAGTCCATCATTGAGTACCCACTTTCCATTATTTATTTTAAGGAGATGTTGTGCATATACACCCACTAGATGCATTTGGTTTTTTCCATTCGGGTAACGAGTGTCTAATGGAGTAACTACACCTGTGAGAAGATTAGTTCTGTCTGCTACCGAACGTAAAAAATTAAACTGTCCGTCTGCGCCTAGAATAAGTTCGTGGTTATTCCATTTTTCCTTGATATCAAAATTGATGGCAGCAATCTTAATATGCTCCCTTCTGCTATCAAATCGAGTATAGGCTAAGTATTCTCTTTGTTGACGACTTTCTTTTATATCCTGATAACTGGCAATCATCCTTAACTCATCTGCAATTTTATTTTTTGTATTACTCCACTCATAGGAGGAAAGCCAGCGAGTCTGTGGGCCATAATACCATTCTGCCCAACGTAAAGTGTTCCCAATGCCGGAAAATACTTTTTGATCTTGCAATCTGTCGTAGCGGGGTATATTAGTGGAGTTCGAATGTTGAATGTTTAAACTGTGTTGATTGTCCGCATTGGGTTTAAAACGAACTTTTTGAAATATGTCCCATTGTTTATACCCTGAGTAACGTTGCACACGATCATCGTCATTGGTAATAAGTTGATCTGCATTATTTCCAATTTGTATGTATTGGGTGCGACGACCAAAATCTGGATATTTTTTGGGATAACGACTACCCATTTTCATATCTCCGAAATTGCTATATGTCAAGGATTGGATCCAGGCCCATTTTTTGCCACTGACTTCTTCTGAAAGATGGATGGTACGTTCTTGATTGGCTGAACTTAGTCGAGCAAGCGTGCTTGTGGCAAATTCTGTTTTTCCGCTACTGGAAAAGTGGGGTTGCTTGGTGCGTAGATGAACCACACCGCCTAGTGCATCGCTTCCATAGAGCGTAGAGGTGGGTCCGTATAGTACTTCTACACGCTCCAACATGTTTTGGTCTACCGTAATTACATTTTGTAAGTGACCGGCTCGATAGATGGCATTGTTCATCCGTATTCCATCTACCACTAATAGTACCCGGCTGGCCTCAAAACCACGAATTACGGGACTGCTCCCTCCTTGCTGACTTTTCTGTACAAAGAGTGTACCGGTGTTGATCAGCAGGTCTCCGGTATTTTGTGCATTTACCTGTGCAATTTTGCGAGCCGTGATTACATCAATTTGCTGCGCAATATTTTTTCTGTTTTCCTTGAATTTATTGGAATAGATAATGGCCTCCTCCAAATCCAGTGCG
>CAIRNW010000130.1 GCA_903879995.1 uncultured Bacteroidota bacterium | reverse complement strand
TGCATTAATTGTAAATGAAACGGGATAGTTGTTTTAACCCCTTCAATTACATATTCACTCAAAGCACGATACATGGTTTGAATGGCTTCTTGTCGAGTTTGTGCCACCGTAATTAATTTTCCAATCATGGAATCGTAATAAGGTGGTATAACATACCCAGCGTAAACATGACTATCCACACGAACGCCGTGTCCACCGGGCTGATGACAAACTGTAATTTTTCCAGGAGAGGGTCTAAAATCATTATAAGGATCCTCCGCATTGATTCGACACTCGATTGAATGCATTTGAGGAAAATAGTCTTTCCCCGATATACGGTGTCCTGCCGCAATCAAAATTTGCTCTTTGATTAAATCGTAATTAATCACTTCCTCCGTAACACAATGCTCCACCTGTATACGGGTGTTCATCTCCATGAAATAAAAATTACGGTGCTTGTCCACTAAAAACTCAATGGTACCCACACTTTCATAATTAATAGCAGCCGCTGCTTTTTTCGCAGCCTCCCCCATCTTATAACGTAGCTCGTCTGTCATAAATGGAGAGGGAGATTCCTCTACTAACTTCTGATGGCGACGCTGTATGGAGCAATCACGTTCACTTAAATGACAAACATTACCGTACTGATCACCGGCTACTTGAATTTCTATATGACGAGGTTCTTCCACAAACTTTTCCATGTAAATCCCGTCATTCTTAAATGAAGCAAGCGCCTCTGCTTTAGCCGTATCGTATGCTTTTTCCAACTCAGATTCTTCCCAAACAATTCGCATTCCTTTTCCTCCACCACCCGCCGTAGCTTTTAGAATAATGGGATAACCCATTTCACGCGCCAGGCCTTTGGCTTCATCTACACTTTGCAACAACCCCTCTCCCCCTGGCACTACTGGAACACCAGCTTTGATCATGGTTTCCTTAGCAGTAATCTTGTCCCCCATCGCATTAATCATCTCGGGTGTGGGGCCAATAAACTTAATACCATGCTCATTACAGATTCTTGCAAATCGAGAATTTTCTGCTAAAAATCCATATCCAGGATGAACAGCATCTGCATTGGTAATTTCAACTGCAGACATGATATTGGCAATATTCAGATAGGAATCACTGCTCTGTGGCTTTCCTATGCAAACAGCCTCATCAGCAAATTTTACATGTAAACTATCACGATCCGCAGTAGAATAAACGGCTACTGTTTTGATACCCATCTCCCGCGCCGTCCGTATCACACGCAAGGCAATCTCGCCTCTGTTGGCAATGAGGATTTTCTTAAACATAATGTCTAATTCGTTTTAATAAATCAGGCAGGTTCAACCAAGAATAGAGGCTGATCGTACTCAACAGGTGATGCATCATCAACCAGTACTTTTACAACACGACCCTTTATCTCACTTTCGATTTCGTTAAAGAGCTTCATAGCCTCAATAATGCACACCACACTACCGGGTGAAATTTCTGTCCCTATATCAACTAGATTGGGTTTATCCGGAGAGGACTTCCTATAAAAAGTTCCGATCATGGGACTTTTAATAGTTATCAAATTATCTGTAGATGCCGGTGGCTTTGGTTTATCAGCTGCTGGTGCAGAGGCGGGTGCAGCGGCTACAGGAGCTGGAGGAGCTGATACGGGCGCCGATTGCATGGGAGCAACTGCGCTTACTACCTGGGTTATCTTATCCTCTTTTTGCTTGACGGTAACTTTAAAGTCCTTTTGCTCAATGGTAACTTCTCCAATATTGGATTTGTTGACCATCTTGATCAACTCCTGAATCTGTTTAAAATCCATGTTTTTCAAGTTTAAATTGGTTTTGATGAACCCGGATCGGGGTGCTAAGGTAAGGACTGGGTAATCAGAAATGCCGTAAATCGACCTATTTTTTATCATTTTTTGGTCAAAAAAGGGCTAAAAAGGCAAAAAAAAGCCCGATTTCATTAAAAATCGGGCTATAAAGTAAAATTAATTTATGCTTCTTTTACGCGCTCTACATAGTCGCCGGTTTTTGTATTGACCCGGATCAGTTCGCCCTCGTTGACAAAAAGAGGAACGTTGACTTTTGCGCCTGTTTCAACGGTAGCAGGCTTCAAGGTTCGTGTGGCGGTATCTCCTTTTAAACCTGGCTCAGTATAAGTTACTAATAAGACAATCTTATCAGGCAACTCGACAGACATAGGAGCCTCTGTTTCCGTGTTGAAGAGAACGCTTACCTCCTGCCCCTCTTTTAAAAACTGGGGTGCGTCTACCAAGGCTTCCTGTACAGCAACCTGCTCAAATGTTTCATTATCCATGAAATTATAACCCGTGTCGTCCTTGTATAAGTATTGGTAAGCTTTGCGCTCTACTCGAACCGGAAATATAGTATCCCCTGAGTTCCAAGTTTTTTCAATGGTACGATTGTTATCGATCCCCTTGAGTTTTGCCCAAACTTTGGCCGCTGCACGTGCCGTTTTATTCTCTCCAAATTCCACTACGGAATAAAGACTGCCATCTAACTTGATGATAAGCCCGCGGCTGATGTCTGCTGTATTTGCCATTACAAAATTTTTGAGGCCGCGAAGATACAACGTGACTCCCTCACCACAAAACTGCTACCTTTGCGAAAATTTTTCTCTATGAAAATTACCGTTGTAGGAGCAGGAGCAGTTGGTGCCACCTGCGCCGATAATATTGCCAGAAAAGAACTCTGCCAAGAGCTAGTATTGCTTGACATCAAAGAGGGAATTGCCGAGGGGAAAGCGCAGGATATGATGCAAACCGCAACCCTATTGGGTTTTGATACACGTATTGTGGGTAGTACTAACGATTACTCAAAAACAGCGGGTAGCGACGTAGTGGTAATTACTTCTGGCCTACCTCGTAAGCCAGGAATGACCAGAGAGGAACTAATTGGTGTAAATGCGGGTATCGTAAAGGGAGTATGTGCCAATATTCTGCAATATTCTCCCAACGCAATTATCATCGTGGTAAGTAATCCCATGGATACGATGACTTATCTGGCACTTCAATCCACCGGACTTCCCAAAAATAGAATCATCGGAATGGGTGGAACACTGGATAGCAGCCGTTTTAAATATCAGCTTAGCCAACACTTACATTGCAGCCCCTCTGATCTGAATGCGGTAGTGATTGGCGGACATGGTGACACTACCATGATTCCATTGATTAGAATGGCTACTTGGAATAGTGTGCCTGTTACCCAATTTTTAAATCAAGAGCAACAAGATAAAATTGTAAAAGACACCATGGTTGGTGGTGCTACCCTCACAGCTTTGATTGGAACTTCAGCCTGGTATGCCCCCGGCGCTGCCGCTGCTGCATTAGTAGAATCAATTGTCAGAGACGAAAAGAAACTGTTTACCTGCTGCGTTTCCTTGAATGGGGAATACAAGCAAAATGATATTTGCTTGGGGGTGCCCGTTATTATTGGAAAGAATGGCTGGGATAAGATCATTGACTTCCAATTGAACGATGCCGAACAAACTGCATTTGACAAAAGTGCTGCAGCAGTACGTAGTATGAATGACGTGCTGAAAACACTTTAATACGGTTTCATAACATGATTAAAGCCCCACTGGGGCTTTTTTTATTGCTGAATTGTATAGCAAACTCGCTTGAGTCTTCCTTCAAAATCAAATGGGGTGGTTGCACGCGTAATATCCTTCATTACAAATCCACTCAGCGCCTCCCTATTCAACTTAAACCCCGTATAATTGGTGCTAAAGTATAACACACCTGTGGAAGATAATACCCGCATGCAAGCGCGAATAAGATTGACATGATCTTGCTGAATATCGAGTATCTCAGTCATTTTTTTACTGTTACTAAAAGTAGGAGGATCCATTACTATTATATCATATGCGTCAGCGGGAACAAGCTCTAACCATTGCTTAACGTCGGCTCTCTCATATTGAAAAGCGGAGCCCTCAAAACCATTGCTTTGCATATTTCGTTTGGCCCAATCAAGATAAGTATTAGACAAATCAACAGTGGTTACTAAACTTGCACCACCGGCTGCTGCATACACAGAAAAAGAACCGGTGTAAGCAAAGAGGTTTAGTACTCGCTTTTGCATGCTTTGTTCTCGCACCAGTTGTCTTGTATCTCGATGATCCAGGAAAAGTCCGGTATCCAAATAATCCTCCAAATTGATCCAAAATGAAAGACCGTTTTCTACCACGCTAAAAAAACCAAGTCCCTCCTGCCCTTCTAACTTTTGGTACTGCCCCTGTCTCCCCAACTTCCGCTGCCTCACTCTTCGATGGATATTTTCTGAGGGAACCTGCAAAACCTGACTTATAATTTGCAGGGATCCTTGTAACCAAGAATGGTAAAAAGACTCCTCCATACCATGTCTTCGCTTATACTCTGCCAGACAAATTTGGCTACCATACCGTTCAATACAAAACGGGAACTCTGGAAGATCATGATCGTAAATTCGGTAGGCCTCTACGTTTTTCCGGCGAGCTAGTTTACCCAAATGACGATTTACCTTTTCCAACCGGTTGCGAAACATCTCCAATTTTGCCTCAAACACCACTTAATTTTTAACGAATTTAGCATATTGTATGTACGCAATTGTAGACATTGAAACCACAGGCTCCTATGCAGCCGCAAATGGAATCACAGAAATTGCCATACATGTATTTGATGGAATTGAAGTGGTGGAGAAATTTGAGTCGCTGGTGAATCCATTACAACCCATCCCGCCGTTTATCCAGCAAATGACAGGAATCACCAACCAAATGGTGGCGAACGCACCTCCATTTTCTGCTATAGCCGAACGAGTTTTCAGCTTATTGCAAGGCCAGATTTTTGTAGCCCATAATGTACAATTCGATTACTCATTTGTAAAAGCGCAACTTAAATCCGACGGTTTTGAGCTCAATTGCTCCAAACTTTGTACCGTTCGATTAAGCCGACAAATCTTACCGGGCTATCCATCTTACAGTTTGGGTAAACTGTGTCGATCCTTGGGCATTTCTTTAGAAAATAGACACCGCGCCGGTGGAGATACAGCCGCCACGGTTGCACTCTTTAAAAAATTATTACACGAGGACAAATCCAACCAAATTGCAAAAAGCTTAAAACGAAATTCAAAAGAGTGGATACTACCTCCTCATGTTCAACGAGCAGATTTTGATCGACTACCTACCAAACCTGGCGTTTATTATTTCCATGATAAAAAAGATAAAATAGTGTATGTTGGAAAAGCCATCAATATACGTTACCGGGTTAATAGTCATTTTAGCAACGATGCGCCCACTTGGCAAAAACAAAAATTTATCAGAAACGTATATCGGATCACTTACCAAGAATGCGCCACTCCCTTGATGGCATCACTCTTGGAGTCCGCTGAAATCAAACACCGGTGGCCCCGTTACAATGCAGCACAGAAAAAAAGAGAAGACATATTTGGAATATTTGTTTTTGAAGATCAACACGGCTACAAGAGAATAGCCGTGGATAAAATAAAAAAAAATGTGTCCTCCCTTTTACATTTGTATACGCTTGCTGAAGGTCAAGCCATCATCCGAAAAATTGCACGTTCACACCACTTATGTCTTCGACTCTGTTTCATGCAACAGACTTCCGGCGCTTGTGCGGGAGAATTTGCTGCCAATTGCAAAGGGGCTTGTGTAAAAAAAGAAAAAGCAGCTTCTTATAACCAACGCGTGGATAGTGCCCTCGAAGAATTAATTGCAGCTGAGAACTACATGATTATTGACAAAGGAAGAAACAATAAAGAGACGTCCTGTGTATTGATTGAAAAGGGAAGCTTTTATGGAATGGGTTATATTCCAACTAACGTAGCAGTACAAAATACAACAGACGTAAAAAACTACCTGACCCCTTACCGAAACAACAGCACCATTCAAAAAACAATTCGACTTTTTAAAGAGAGTTTTCCTGAAAAAATTAAACCCCTTTAGGGATTGGCTGTATCGCTCCATTGAAAATTGGAGGATCGAGGCATTTGTTCAAAAACAACTTGAGCCAAAGAGGGAGGAATGGCAAGCTTTCGGAGATGAAGGTCAATAAAGGCTCCCTCAACCGTTAACCGAGCTGCTTCAACGGAGGAAGATTTCCAAATGGAGTGTTGAATGGTCCAACGAGAAAAATCGCGTCGTGCATTGACCAACTCCAGATCAATTGCAATCGAATCGCCCATCCTGATTTCTCTTCTGAATCGACATTCCTCTCTAAAAAGAATGGGGCCCATATTAAATTGGTGATAGACAGACTCCGTCAAGCCCTTTTCATGCATAAATGAAATACGGCAAAGAGCAGCCCAATCATAATAAACCGAATGACGGACATGAAAGTTAGCGTCAATATCAGCCCAACGAAGTTGGAGGGGCAATTTATAGTTCATCGTGCAAAGGTAATTGCTTTCAATATGGTGTTAATTTAATAGCCAGCCATTACCTTTGCAAACACACTTAACATATGAAAAAATTACTCTTTACTTTTCTATTCTTTGGCACAGTAGCTTCCTTTGGTCAAACCAAGAAAACTACTACCCCTACTCCAGTTAAAAAAACTACTACCCCGGCAGTAAAGGCCGTAGCGACAAAACCCGCTGAACCTGTATTAAAAAATGAGCTCGATTCAGTCAGTTATGCTCTAGGAGTGAGTCTTGCCAGCTATTATCAATCGCAAGGCGTTTCACAATTAAATGGAGCTTTATTAGGAGCAGCAGTAACTGATTTCTTAAGCGGACGTACCCCATTGCTTGACAATACAATTTCAAACACCCTTTTAAACACTTATATGACTCGTTTACAAAGTGAAAAATCAAAACAAAACAAAGAAGCTGGAGAAAAATTTTTAGCAGAGAATAAAAAAAGAGCAGGTGTGATAACCACGGAGAGTGGCTTACAGTATGAAGTTCTCACTGCAGGTACTGGCGAAAGCCCTGCGGCTACAGATTCTGTTACCTGCCATTATAGAGGTACGTTTATTGACGGAAGAGGTTTTGACAATTCCTATGATCGTGGTCAACCCATTACTTTTCCACTCAATGGAGTGATCAAGGGTTGGACCGAGGGCTTACAATTAATGAAAGTGGGGGCTAAATATAAATTCTATATCCCCTATCAGCTTGGATATGGCGAATATGACTATATGTCCATACCAGGTGGATCTGCCTTGTTATTTGAGGTAGAGCTAATTGGAGTGAAAAGGAAAAGCTAGTTATTGAGCATTGGCTTTACGAATTGCTTCCCGCGCCCAGAGCAAGGCCATTTCAAATTGCTGTGACGGACTCAGCTTAGAGTTATCCAACACGCGGGCATCAGTTGCCTGTCGCAGGGGGCTTTCCGTTCTATTTGCATCGAGGTAATCACGTTGCTCAAGATTTTCACGAACCATGTCAACCGTAATGGCTGGATTAGTAGCTTGCAATTCCTTCAACCGACGTTGTACTCGAATTTCTTTATCGGCGGTCATGAAAATCTTCAATTCGGCTTGCGGAAAAACAACAGTTCCAATGTCTCGGCCATCCATAACAATTCCTTTTTCCTTACCCAATCGTTGTTGTTGCTGAACCGCAAATTGACGTACGCGGGCCAGTGCTGCAACTTCGCTAACACGGGAGGCAACCGCCATTTCCCGAATTAAAGCCTCCACATTCTCCCCATTCAATACAATATCACTAGCGCCTCTTGAAGGATTAAAGACAAAATGCAGTTGGATAGACCCTAATGCTTTTTCAACGGCAAGAGGGTCAGCAATATTTACTTGATGCCTAATAAAAAAAAGTGTAATGGCACGATACATGGCACCACTGTCCACAAACACATAGCCCAAGGCAGCAGCCAGCGCCTTAGCCAGCGTGCTTTTACCACAGCTGGACCACCCATCCAGGGTAATAATGATCTTTTGATCTGACATTAGCAATCAGGAGGCCTGTGTAGGTGCGGAAGCTCTTTCCTTGAAAGTGAAGAACAATTTTGTTTGTTGTTCATCGGTATCCGCAATCAGCACATCGCCTTCTTTTACATTGAGGTTCAAAATTTCCTCGGCTAGTGGATCTTCCAAATACTTCTGAATAGCCCGATGTAGTGGTCTGGCACCAAATTGAACATCATACCCCTTGTCCGCCAAAAAGCTTTTTGCTTTTTCGGTGAGCTCTAAACTAAATCCAAGGTTAGTCAATCGCTTCATCACCCCCTTCATCAGGATATCAATGATATTAAAGATGTTTTCACGTGTCAGGCTGTTGAATATGATAACATCGTCAATACGGTTTAAAAACTCCGGTGAAAATGTTTTCTTCAGTGCTTTTTCAATCACAGCTTTATTGGCTTCATCCTCGGATTCCATCTTAGCAGTGGTGGTAAAGCCAACCCCAGTTCCAAAATCCTTGAGTTGTCTTACCCCAATGTTAGAGGTCATGATAATTAACGTGTTTTTGAAATCTACTTTTCTACCTAATCCATCCGTCAATAATCCATCATCCAAAACTTGCAATAAAATATTGTAGATGTCGGGATGCGCTTTTTCGATTTCATCCAAAAGAATTACACTATAAGGTTTACGACGAACTCGTTCCGTCAACTGACCACCCTCTTCATACCCCACATAGCCTGGAGGTGCCCCAATTAAACGACTCACAGTAAATTTTTCCATATACTCACTCATATCAATCCGGATGAGGGAATCCTCCGAATCAAAAAGGTGACGTGCCAAAGCACGGGCCAGCTCTGTTTTACCAACACCCGTTGGGCCTAGAAAAATAAAGGTTCCAATGGGTTTCTTAGGATCCTTTAAACCCACTCGATTACGCTGAATTGCTTTTACCACTTTTTGAATGGCTTCATCCTGACCAATCACCATGCCACGCATATCATCCGCCATACGACGCAGCTTCTCCGTCTCTGCTTGTACCATTCGCTTGACTGGTATACCCGTCATCATACTGATCACCTCTGCAATATCTTCCTCACCAATAGGGAATTTACGATGCTTGCTCTCTTCCTCCCATTCACCCTTAGCACGCTCTAATTCCTCCTGCAACTTTTTTTCCGTATCGCGAAGCGAAGCGGCTTCTTCAAACTTTTGACTTTTTACTACTTTATTTTTTTCAACTTTTACTTCCTCGATTTTCTGTTCCAGCTCTGTGATAGACGGCGGAACATTGATATTTTTCAAGTGAACTCTAGCACCTACTTCATCTAAGACGTCAATAGCCTTATCAGGCAGCAGGCGGTCTGTAATATATCGGTCACTGAGCTTTACACACGCATCGATTGCTTGCTGGTCATAGTTTACATTATGATAATCCTCGTATTTATTCTTGATATTATTTAAGATCTGAATGGTATCGTCAACACTAGGTGGATCAATGATCACTTTCTGAAAACGACGATCCAATGCGCCATCTTTCTCTATATGCATACGGTATTCATCCAAGGTTGAGGCACCAATGCATTGGAGTTCTCCCCGGGCTAATGCAGGCTTAAAAATATTACTAGCATCCAGCGATCCACTAGCCCCACCCGCACCTACAATTGTATGTAACTCATCAATAAAAAGGATCACATCTCGATTCTTTTCTAATTCGTTCATGATCGCCTTCATTCGCTCTTCAAATTGTCCACGGTATTTGGTACCCGCTACTAAAGCAGCCAGGTCTAGTGAAATAACACGCTTATCAAATAGTACACGAGAAACTTTGCGTTGAACAATACGCAGTGCCAGCCCCTCCACGATGGCAGTTTTACCAACGCCGGGCTCCCCAATTAGAATAGGATTATTCTTCTTGCGTCGAGAAAGAATTTGAGATACTCTTTCAATCTCTTTTTCTCTTCCCACGATGGGATCCAGTGTTCCCATTTCCGCCATTCTTGTAATATCACGTCCAAAATTATCGAGAACGGGCGTTTTACTCTTGGTAGTACCCGTAGACTTGGGCGCAGATTTCAAAGAGCCCGATTTTTTTTCTTCCTCAAATTCCTCTTCATTTTCCTCAGGAAATTCAGCACGCGGTTCATTTGATTTTACAATACCCAATTCTTGTCGGAATAAATCGTAGTCCACATCAAACTGGTTAAGTATTTGTGTGGCAATATTTTCCTTGTTCTTCAAAATGGAAAGCATCAAGTGTTCCGTTTCAACCGTATTACTTTTTAAAGCCTTTGCCTCTAATACTGTAACACGTATCACTTTCTCTGCTTGCTTTGTCAGGGGCAGTGAATTGATATTCGCTACATTCTTTCCGGTTTTATCTTTTACAGCCAACTCGATTTCCTTTCTGAGTTCATACAAATCCACATTAAAACTCTTTAGAATACGTACAGCTGTGTTTTCACCCTCACGAATCATTCCTAAGAGTAAGTGCTCAGTACCAATGAAATCATTGCCCAAACGCAATGCTTCCTCCCTACTGAAGGAGATAATTTCCTTGACCTGTGCTGAAAAATTATTATCCATTTTACAGAATATTACTGTTGTTACAATATTAACGAATAATTTCGGGAAGGGTAATGAGGCAGTTATAAACCCCTGTTAATAAACCATTCTCCGATCCAAGTCTATGAGAATCAAAATTGATACCAAAGAACGTTTCAAAGTTGTAACCATTCTTGAGCCCGTTTTAACTGCTAGGTTGGCAGCCGAATTCTTGGAAATTCTCAAAAAAGGGCATGAAGCTGACAGTTCATCGGCCGAATCGTTCACCCACCTGGTAGTGGTCATGTCTGAGGTACAAGAAATTGAAAAAGAAACCTCAACATCACTGGCTTCAATTCAACAAGAATTCTATGCGCAACATCATTCATTTGTTTATTGTGGCTTACAACCGTCGGTAGAGGCCGCTCTTTCGCAAGCAGGTGTTTACGAGATGATGAATATCACCCCTACAGAAAGCGAGGCATGGGATATCTTGCAGATGGAAGAGATTGAAAGAGAATTGTTGAATGATTCTGAAGAAAAAGAATAATTATTTTGAACTTATGTTTTCAGTGACCATACTTGGAAATAATTCAGCGGTTCCTGCCTACGAACGGTTTCCAACCAGCCAATTAGTTTCTTTAAATGGTAATAAATTTCTAATTGATTGTGGCGAAGGAACACAGATGCAATTAATGCGGTTTAAGATTAGATATAGTCGCATCTCACATGTATTTATTTCTCATCTTCATGGCGATCATTACTTTGGTTTAATTGGACTTATCAACAGCTTTGGCTTGCTTAACAGGCAACAGGATCTGCATATTTATGGCCCTGCCCCGCTTAAGGAGATTATTGAAATGCAGCTTCAAGTTGCTTCCACCCGACTTCCATTTTTATTACAAATTCACACAATTAACTCCCCAGGCATATTGGTAGAGACTGCGGAGTTTAAAATATCTTGCTTCCCAACGGACCATCGCATCGAATGCTATGGGTTTTTATTTCAGGAGAAAGAGCTTCCCCGCAAATTGGCGGCACAACGACCCAAACCACGCTCCTACGCTTATTGTGCGGATACACGATATGACGAACGAATCCTGCCCTTTGTCGAGGGAGCTGATCTATTATATCATGAGTCCACCTATTTGCACGACCAGTTCGAGAAAGCAGAACTTCGCTTTCACGCCACTGCAAAACAAGCTGCAACTTTTGCAAAAAAAGCAAACGTAAATAGACTCTTGCTTGGGCACTTTAGCAGCCAATACGAGCACATACAAGCATTTGAGGAAGAAGCAAGAGAGGTTTTCAGCGCAAGCGAAAACGCACTACAAGGAGTTACGTACCTGGTTTAGAAGCAATTTAATTTTCTCCTGGTGGGATGCACTCACAGGCCACACTGGCATTCGAAAAGTATTTTTACAAAGCCCCATTTCGGCCATCAATGCTTTGATTCCAGCGGGACTACCCTCCGCAAATAAAGCAGCAATAATTTCCAGATACTTATTGTGTATCGGACGGGCATTTTCAAAATCCCCTGCCAGACAAAAGCGAACCATTTCAGAAAATTCTTTTGGAAAAGCATTGGCTACAACAGAGATCACGCCACAAGCACCTGCAGCAATAAGGGGCAGTGTAATGGGGTCATCCCCACTGATGACCATAAAATCAGCAGGTTTATCTCTTAACAATTGCAGAATCAGATCCATATTCCCACTCGCTTCTTTAGTGGCAAACACAGATTTACACTCTCGGGCAATTCGAAGCTGTGTTGCAGCAGTAATTGACTGACCAGTTCTTCCTGGAACATTATACATAATAACGGGAAGAGGTGTATGCTGGTCAATTAGTTTATAATGCTGAAAAATACCTTCTTGATTAGGTTTGTTATAATATGGACTAACTGAGAGAATGGCCGAATATCCTGTAAGATCAAAATGCGTTAACGCATGTATAACTTCCTGTGTGTCGTTGCCACCAATTCCGGCAACAAGAGGTATTCGACCGGCTGTATAGTCCTGTACAAAGGAAAAAATTGCTTGCTTCTCCTCGCCATGAATCGTGGCACTTTCCCCAGTGGTGCCCATCACTACCAGGTACTCTACACCACCCTGTATCCAAAAGTCAAGACATCGCTGAAGGGATGCCCAATCGATTGCACCTTCCTCATTAAATGGCGTTACAATGGCAATACCCGTCCCACTAAATGTCTGTTGAAGATTCATGATTGATAATCCTAAATGCTGAATTGACTATTCTTCCCAAAATCCCATTCTACCGAATTTCTCTATTCGATCTTGCACTCTCTGCTCAGCGGGGATTGTTCGTAAAGAACGTAATACCGGAATCAGAAAATCTTTGAGTTGTTGTGCTGCCTGATCGTAATCCCAATGTGCCCCTCCAGCTGGTTCCGGAATGATCCCATCAATCAATCCAAACTCAAGCATTCTATCGGCTGTTAATCGAAGTTGCTCTGCAGCAATCTCTTTTTTATCCCAACTTCTCCATAAAATAGAAGAGCAACTCTCGGGGCTAATCACTGTATACCATGTATTCTCCATCATGTACACCCGATCCCCCACTCCAATACCCAAAGCACCTCCACTAGCACCCTCGCCAATGATTACACATATCACAGGAACTTTGAGTCGAATCATTTCATAGATATTTCGCGCAATTGCTTCACCCTGTCCTCTTTCTTCTGCTTCCAGACCAGGAAAGGCTCCAGGGGTGTCAATCAGCGTAACAATGGGTTTATTAAACTTTTCCGCAAGCCTCATTAATCGAAGCGCCTTTCTATATCCTTCTGGATTTGCCATCCCAAAATTCCGTAGCTGACGTGTTTTTGTGTTAATCCCTTTTTGCTGCCCGATAAACATAACAGTTTCACCATCCAAAGACGCAAATCCGCCAACCATAGCCTTATCGTCTTTTACATTGCGGTCTCCAAACAACTCTACAAAATTGGTAGTCATTTTTTCAATGTACTTCAGCGTATAAGGTCTGTCGGGATGACGGCTCAGTTGCACGCGCTGCCAACTGGTTAAATTTTTGGTCAATTCACCTCTCTTCTCGAGTACTTGTTGATTTAATTTTTCAATCACCGCCGTGTAATCAACTTTACCTTTTGCAGATTTTTGCTCCAGGTCGGTAATTTCTTCAATCAACTCCTTAAGGGGCTGCTCGAAGTCAATAAACTGTCTGTTTTTATTTGCTGGCATGGCCTTATGCGTAAGGGTCGAAATTACAGATAATGCGGGAATTGGCCTCTTTCAAGACAAGACAGCGGCGGGCTATTGGGGTCAAAAATGATTTGGAACAGAAATAGTCCAACGCTATCTTTGCCCTCCCAAAAATGGGAAACGGATCGGTAGTTCAGTTGGTTAGAATGCCGCCCTGTCACGGCGGAGGTCGCGGGTTCGAGTCCCGTCCGGTCCGCTAAAACTGGACAACCCCGGTAGAACAATACCGGGGTTTTTATTTTAAACCCATGGGAACACACCTCAAGGTTGGACTTATTGGAGCGGGCTATTTGGGCAAGATTCACTTGACCAATTGGAAAGAAATTGAACAAGTTGATTTAGTTGGCTTCTTTGACCCAAATCCCGAAACAGCAGCAGCTATCTCTCAGGAACTTTCCATACCCGCTTTTGAATCGGGGGAACAACTTATTGATGCTTGCGATGCGGTTGACATTACAGCCCCCACCGACCATCACTTAGAGTGGTGTGAAAAAGCTATTCGAAAAGGAAAACATGTTTTTGTAGAAAAACCTTTGGCCGCCTCACTTGATGAGGCAAGAAAAATTGTGGCATTAACACGTGAGTCTGGCGTCAAATTGCAGGTGGGACATGTAGAACGATTTAATCCAGCGTATCTAGCCATTAAAGATCTTTCATTACAGCCTTTATTTATCGAAGTGCATCGATTGGCACAGTTCAATCCACGAGGAACAGAAGTGAGTGTAATTCTCGATCTCATGATCCATGATATCGACATCATTTTAAGTATAGTCAAAAGCGATATCAAGCAAATCTCTGCAAGCGGAGTGGCCGTTTTAACGGATACCCCTGATATTGCCAATGTTCGCATTGAATTTCATAATGGATGTGTAGCCAATCTAACCAGCAGTCGCATTTCAATGAAAAAAATGCGAAAAATCAGGCTGTTTCAAAAAGATGCATATATCGGTATTGATTTTTTGGATAAAAAAACTGAAGTCATCAAATTAAAAGGAGAACTCGAAGAGGAAAACGCATTTACATTCGATATAGAGACCCACGCAGGTGTCAAGACCATTTCTATTTCCAGTCCAGAAGTTCCAGCGATCAATGCAATTCAATCTGAGCTAATCTCATTCAGGGATGCTATACTCCACAACTCGCGAACCCTGGTTACAGAAACCGATGGCATGTTAGCAATGGACGTCGCACATCAAATATTAGAGAAAATCAATCAGCAGCTGATTGGACTTTAACGTTTTTTTTCTTGCAGCCATTCAGCTGCAATGTGTAAATCTACAGGACGTGTAATTTTAATATTGGACTCTTCCCCCTCAATCAACTTAATTGGATAACCAGCCATTTCAACTACGGTTGCTTCATCTGTGAATGATGAATTGTAAGGAACCTGAAATGCTGAAAGAATCCATTCAGAATGAAAAACCTGAGGAGTTTGCACAAGAAGTACTTGTTCCCGATTTAAGACGCGATGCTTTCCCTCTTCGAGAAAACGTATACTATCCCGAGAGGATAGCACAGGCACAGCACTTCCCGTGGTCAATGCTTGCTGATAACAGGACTGTATTAATTGTGTACTTACCAAACAACGAACCGCATCATGTACAAAAACTACGGACTTCTCTTTTACAGTTGCAAGTCCACGCTGCACTGAGTGGAAGCGTGTTTCACCTCCTTCCACAATTTCAACCGGATAATCAACCCTGCTGGTAATTAATTGTGTGCCCTTTTGAATGTGATTTACAGGTAACACCACGGTTAGCTTTATATCCTCGAATGCGGTTAGAAATGCACGGAGCGTATGTACAATTACTGGCTCCCCTGCAATCTCTAAAAACTGCTTTGGCTGCGAAGTTCCCATTCGAACTCCTGTACCACCTGCCACTATAACAGCATGCTTTTTCATGAAATACAAAGATAGGAGCGAACTTGTTGGACAATATGCGCCGGTTGGATCTGCTGTAAACAAGCATAATCACCTCTGAAACAAGGTTTATTACCAAATACTGAACAAGGACGACAAGACAAATCAGTTTGCACTACTTGACTTGTCGACTGCCCCCATCCTAGAAAGCCCGCAAAAGGATGTGTAGCCCCCCAGATCGAAATAACAGGGGTATTAACTATCGAAGCAAGATGCATATTAGCGGAATCCATCGTAATCATCAAGTCCAGTGTTGCCATGAACTGTAATTCCTGGCTGAGTGCTAGTTGACCTGCCATATTTTTTACGGAAGGAAACTCTTGCTCCCATAAAGCAAATTGCGCTGCTTCCCGACCTGCGCCTCCAAAAAGAAATAACTGGCAAGGAACTGACTCGAGCAGTGTTGCAATAAATTGCTTTGCAATGGGAATAGGAAGCGATTTTCCAAGATGCTTTGCAAAGGGAGCAAATCCAATCTTTATGTTTACCGGCTGTGCTTCTTTTTTTAAGACTACACTTTTTTCTAGTTGAACAGCATAGCCAAGTAAAGAAAAAACCTTTGCATAGCGCTCAAATGTAGTGACCAGCGGCTTTAGCACTTTATGATTCCGTCGAGTCAACGCACGTTTTTCATTTCTTCCCTTATCAAGGGAAACAATCCTAGATCCATTTATTTTAAAGAAGAAAGAAAGCAACTGAGTACGCAACACATTGTGTAGATCAGCAACCGAAATAGTCCCTGCGATTTTATAAACTTCTTTATATAGCCTCCATACCCCAATTGCACCTCGATGCCTCCCCTTTAAATCTGCTCCGATAAACTGCAGTCGCTCGATCCCATCAAAAAGTGGAGCGTAGGCTTGTTGGGAAATCATGATCACTTTTAACGAGGAGTGTTGCAATAGCAACGTGCGTAAAACGGGAACGGTCATCGCTACATCACCCATTGATGAAAAGCGTATCACCAGCAACTTGTTGGCCGTGGAAATGCTCATGACTTTTGCTGATACAAAACGGGGTTTAACGTGGCATCATTGTACATCTTCATTTGTCGGTACACCTTCATTCGTATTTGACCACCCCGAATTGACTCCAGAAGCTGATTGATGGAAAGGGACAAATCCTCACGCTGCTCTATTAAAACAGCCAATTTAGCGCTACAACGCTGCTGGTGTTCCATTGCAGCATCTTTTCTATTTACCTCATGCTCCATGTGATAAATCTTGAGCGCCAAGATAGAAAGCCGATCTATTGCCCATGCAGGGCTCTCCGTATTGATACGATTTGCAGCAGTTTGAACAACACTAAAAAGCTGAATCAGATAATCGTCTATTTGCTCAACCAGATCTGTTCTGAGTTGATTGGAAGCATCGATGCGTCGTTTTAACGATAGTCCAACAACCGGGTCAATGGCAGGGTCTCTTACTAAATCCTCCAAATGCCACTGAACCGTGTCCACCCAACATTTATGATATAGCAATGCCTCAATGGATCCCATTGCATAAGGATTGATAAGAGGTGCGTCCACCTGGTCAATCAAATGATAGTCAGCGATTGCCTTTTTAAAAATAGTATTACACTGATCTGCATTCATACCCTATTACTTCGAGGATGGCTTATAGCGCTCATTCAACCCTTTGATCAAATCGGCAGTTATATTATTGACAGAGTCTTTGTAATAAAAAAGTCCCTGCTCGTAAGAAACTATATAAGTATAGTTGTGGTTCTTGTTATACTCCTGCAAATAAGCCTCAATCTTTGATTTAATTTCATTCTGTCTGCGCATCACAAAATCGCCATATTCAGCATCTAAGGCTTGCTTTCTGTTTTTCATCTGCTCCTCGAGGTTTCGCAACTCCCTTCCCGCCGCTTCGCTTTGCGTTTCATTCATCAAACCAGTGCTAGCCTGTTGTTGATAGTAATTATACCGTTGTTGAGCATTCCCAGCCATTTTCTGCATTTCCTGTTCCATGGTCTGCTCTTTCTTTGCCAACTCCTCTTTCAGTTCTTTTACAAGATCAAAATTGGCCTCAATAGAATCCATTTCAAAATAAGCCATACTGAAAGATCCTGGAGCACTTGCTTGTGCAGACCTGATATTAGCTCCACCACTGAAATAGCGAACGCCCAAAAAAAGTAACGCAGCAGTGAGCAACACATTCCAAACTATAAATCCCTTATTCATTGAATTTTTTTTTGAAGTTAAGTATCTCCCTTTAAATTATACTGGGGAGTGAGATTTTTTGCAAGGCATTAAACGTTAAAAAAAAGGCCGCTTCTGGAGAAACGGCCTTCGTGTTTTTGCATCTTATTCTTCCTCATCAAAGGCCATGGCCTCTCGGGTTGTCTGAAGCAACTCGTATTCCTCCTTGCTTCCTACAATCATGCGCTCAAATTCGCGCAAGCCCGTACCGGCTGGTATCGGATGACCTGTGATAACGTTCTCCTTGAGACCGAGCATTTCGTCTGTTTTTCCGTTGATAGCGGCAGAGGAAAGCACTTTGGTAGTCTCCTGGAACGAGGCAGCTGAAATCCAGCTTTGTACGCCCAATGAAGCTTTTGTAATACCTAAAAGCGTTGGGGACGAAGTAGCAGGCTTCGCATCGCGATACTCTACCACTTTCTTGTCGGAACGACGAAGAATTGAATTCTCCTCCCGTAGTTCTCTCAGGTTTACAATTTGTCCAGCACGAAGTTTGGTACTATCGCCTGGTTCAGTTACCACTTTTTTATCAAATGTGTAATCGTTTTCTTCTACAAATTCAAACTTATCGACCAGGTCATCCTCCAAGAATCGAGTATCTCCTGGATCCACGATGTTAACCTTACGCATCATTTGTCGAACTATTACTTCAATGTGCTTATCGTTGATTTTAACACCCTGGAGTCGATAAACTTCCTGGATTTCGTTCACCACATACTCCTGTACAGCAAATGGACCTTTAATCGACAAGATATCAAACGGTGCAATCTGACCATCAGAAAGAGCAGTACCTGCCTTTACAAAGTCGCCATCCTGCGCCAGGATCTGACGAGTGAGCGGCACTAAGTATTTCTTTTGAACACCATCTTTTGCTTCAATGGTAATTTCACGATTACCACGCTTCACAGCGCCCATGATCA
>CAIRNW010000129.1 GCA_903879995.1 uncultured Bacteroidota bacterium | reverse complement strand
GTATGATTTCCAATATGGCTGGTGTTACACCGGGTATTCCTTCTTGGGCATCTTTACCCATGCCCGGTATTCAACCCATCCTAGTTGATGAAACAGGCAAAGAGATAATAGTCAAGGACGAACAAGGTCATTACAAAGGCAACTTGTGTGTCAAAGCACCGTGGCCAGGTATTTTACGAACAACGTATGGCGATCATGAACGTTGTCGTCAAAATTATTTCTCTACGTATCCAGGACTTTATTTTACAGGTGATGGTGCTTTGAAGGACCAACAAGGTAATTTCAGAATTACCGGTCGGGTGGATGATGTATTAAATGTGAGTGGACACCGGTTAGGAACGGCCGAAGTAGAGAATGCAATCAACATGCATGCTGGTGTAGTAGAGAGTGCAGTAGTGGGTTATCCGCATGATATCAAAGGGCAGGGGATCTATGCGTATGTAATCATGGAACAACTCCATGACGATCCTCAATTAACCCGCAAGGATATTTTGCAAACAGTAACACGTCAAATCGGGCCGATTGCAAAGCCGGATAAAATCCAGTTTGTAAAAGGACTTCCAAAAACGCGCAGCGGAAAAATCATGCGCCGAATACTTCGAAAAATTGCAGAGGGAGAAACTAAGCAACTAGGAGATACTACCACCTTGCTGGATCCCGCCGTGGTAGACGAGATCGCAGCAGGGCGGATAGCGGATTAAATCTTTTTTTCTGACCAGTTAAAGGAGCTGGATTTTTTAGGGGTAGTGGTTGTTTTTGTTTTTGCTTTTTCAGGACGTGCTCCTAAACGAATACCTACGTTGTAAGGACGCATATCCAGTCCTTTGTTCCACATATTGTTCATAGCAAAACTTGAATAGAGTGTGATGGGTCCAAGACCTAATTCACCTACCCAAGATAATTTGAAGGGCTCCAAGTCAAAATCACTTCTGAGTTTGTCTATATCTCCACCTTCTTTTGTTTTGAATCGGGACGAATATAAAAATCCGGCACTCACACCTGCAGATAATCTTAAGCCGTTACTTTTTTCTGGAGAGGTATTCAGATTCAACATCATGGGTACAGTAATATAGTCTGCTGCAAGTTTTACTTTATTATACTCAACCATGCCTAAATAAATGGCAGTGGGATTTTTTTGAAACTGTAAGTTCTCCTGTGCAAAACGGTAATTATTCATCTCTAATCCCACACCATATTTAAGATTCAGCATATGCTTCGCTAAGTTTACACGCTGCATCAAGATCCAAAGGTTTACATTTCTTGATCCCGTCATGTTCAACTTTAATTGGTCTTTGCCAATATTAGGCGCTACAAAGCCAGTAGTGCGTGCCAGGGCATAGTTGCTTTGGTCATTGTACCCTGAAAATCCAAGGTCCAGTACCCACCAAAAGTTTTCAACGTTTTTGAGTTCTTTTTTCTTTTCTGTTTTGAAAAGATCAAATCCCTCTACCAGTTTTTCTGTTTTAAATAAATCTACACCTTCTACTTTTTTGAATATCTTTTTATCTCGGTCAGAGAAAATTTCTATATTTTTTTCAATCATCTCACCAAGATCTTTACCGTCTATGGTCACCTCCACCTTTTTTTCTTGTTTTCCATCTTGATTTTCTGTGCGTGTGATGATAGTAGTTTTACCTACTTTAATGGTATCCGCTTTTAATGCAACACCATTTATCAACACCTGTACTTTTTTATCAATTTCTCCCTTTGAACTATCAGTTGTGATTATATAAGTTTTCTCAACCTGGTTTGGATTTTTACCAACTCTGATTGTATCAATTTGAACAAAAACTTTCTTCTCCGTTTGAACTCGAATGGTATCTTTTTGTGCATACAAAACAGAGGTGGAAAGAAATAAGCTTGTAAAACTTAAAAATCGTAGAGCAGTCATAAATAAAAAATTTAGTTTGGTCATGTAGACTTGCATTGCGAATTGTTCGCTGCATTAGTCGGCCGCAAAACTAGTTGCCTAAACTTGAAAAAAATGTTAAGAGCCTTAAAAGGTTACTCTAATTACACCAATGGCAAGGCCGCCTATCTTTGTGGCAAATAAAGGGTATGAACGAAAAATTAGTACAACGTGTAGGCGCCGAGCTGGAAGAAATCAAACAGGCGGGTCTTTTTAAAACCGAGCGTGTGATTGAAAGCCCTCAGGGGGCAGTGATCAAAGTAGGCGGACGTGAGGTACTGAATTTTTGTGCTAACAATTACCTGGGACTTTCCTCGCATCCCAAAGTAATTGAGGCGGCACACCAGGCTATCGATCAACGTGGCTTTGGAATGAGTAGTGTGCGATTTATCTGTGGCACGCAGGATATTCACAAAGAGTTAGAGGCTAAGATTTCTGCTTTTTTGGGCACTGAGGATACAATTTTATATGCCGCCGCCTTTGATGCAAATGGAGGGGTGTTTGAACCTTTATTTAACGAGGAAGACGCTTTGATCTCCGACGCATTGAATCATGCCTCTATTATTGATGGGGTTCGTCTATGTAAGGCCCAGCGTTTTCGATATGAGCATAACAACATGCAGGATTTGGAGCAAAAGTTGCAGGATGCAGCTTCTTGCAGAAGTCGAATCATCATCACCGATGGTTCCTTTAGTATGGATGGTACCATTGCTCAACTTGATAAGATCGTTGCGCTGGCTGAAAAATATGATGCGGCAGTAATGATTGATGAGTGTCACTCCTCTGGATTTCTTGGTAAAACCGGTAGAGGTACACATGAATACCGTGGGGTGATGGGAAAGATCGATATCATTACCGGTACCTTAGGTAAAGCATTAGGAGGAGCTTCCGGTGGATTTACCAGTGGCCGTAAAGAAATCATTGAAATGCTTCGTCAGCGTTCAAGACCTTATTTATTCAGTAACACGCTGGCTCCTTCGATAGTGGGTGCTTCTATTGCTGTATTGGATATGCTCACAGAAACAACCACTCTTCGCGATAAATTGGAATTCAACACCCGCTATTTTAGAACCAAGATTACAGAAGCCGGATTTGACATTAAACCGGGCGATCATCCCATTGTACCCATTATGCTGTACGATGCAGTCCTGGCACAAAAAATGGCGGCCCGTTTATTGGAGGAAGGAATCTATGTAATTGGATTTTTCTATCCAGTGGTAGCAAAAGGGCAGGCCAGAATTCGTGTTCAATTAAGTGCCGCCCATGAACAAGCCCATCTTGACAAAGCCATTACGGCCTTTATTAAAGCAGGGAAAGAGCTCGGCGTACTAAAGTAGGATGGTTACCTTTGCCCGAAAGATAATCGGGATGCGTTACCTCTCTTTCATAGCCCTTGTACTACTCATGAGCTCCTGCACGTTTAATGCAGTGGAGCAGGATGCTAAACTGGATAGTTATTTTCAGGAAAATAACCTCAAGGGTTCTTTTGCCCTTATGGATAATGGAACAGGGCGCTTTACAGTACATAATCTAAAGCGCTTTAGAGACAGCAGTTATTTACCTGCGGGTACGTTTGGTATTGTGCATGCCTTGATTGGACTCCAGACCGGACAAATTACCGGAGTCCCTTCTATTTTGAATGACAGTTTACCTGTGTTAGAGAAAAAAGGAGCTCAGGCCTGGATGGATTCGCTAGGGTATGGCGCTCGCAATGATAAAGAGCGCTTCAAGATCAATTCCGTTGATTCCTTTTGGTTGGATAATTCCTTACAAGTTACACCTGATGCTCAATTAGGATTGATCAAGCAATTATATTTTGGACAGCTCCCCTTTTTTAAGGCTTATCAGGAAACGGTAAAAAAAGCATTGATCCGTGAGGATAATACCCTTTACCGTTTGGGGTATAAGACCGGAATTGGAACACTTAAAAATGGAAATCAAATCGGATGGGTTTTGGGTTGGATCGAAGAGAACAATCATGCCTACTTTTTTGTTTTAAATCTTGAATCCAGTGCACCACCAGAAAATTGGTCAACTGTTTTAGTAAGCCATGTAAAAAATATGCTGAAGGGGCAGGGATTTTTTGAAGGAAATAGATAATCAACGCATTTGTCATGCAAGCTTATTGTCAGTCACAAACACAATACAAACGATTAATCACACGCGAGGTTCGTGTTGGAAATTTACTATTGGGGAATGGTCATCCGATACGGGTACAAACCATGACCACTACTGACACCATGGACACGATGGCCACGGTCAAGCAAACCATTCGTTGCATAGAAGCCGGGGCAGAACTCGTACGCATTACCGCGCCATCCATAAAAGAGGCGCATCAGTTACAATTAATTAAGGACGAACTCAGGAAAAGAGGGTATGATACCCCCTTAGTTGCGGATATTCATTTTACACCTAATGCAGCAGAGGTTGCAGCACGCATCGTAGAAAAAGTGCGTGTCAACCCAGGTAACTATGTTGACAAGAAAAAGTTTGAGCAATTAGAATATACAGATGCAGAATACGCAGAGGAAATTGAACGAATCCGCGAGCGATTTACGCCACTGGTAAAAATCTGTCGTGAACATGGAACCGCTATGCGTATCGGCACCAATCATGGTTCGCTCAGTGATCGTATCATGAGTCGGTATGGAGACACACCGATTGGTATGGTGGAAAGTGCCATGGAGTTTTTACGAATTGCGCGCGATGAGGACTTTCACAATATTGTACTCAGCATGAAGAGCAGTAATCCGCAGGTAATGGTGCAAGCATATCGGTTGCTGATCAGAACCATGTATGATGAATTTGGCGAAGTATATCCGTTGCATCTAGGGGTAACTG
>CAIRNW010000128.1 GCA_903879995.1 uncultured Bacteroidota bacterium | reverse complement strand
TCTTTATGTAAGTGAGAAAGTATAACCTTAGTGACAGCATGAGGATCAATGCCCGCTTTGCGAAGATTACCATGCAACTGCAACTGTCCATCCACCCGATAACCCAACCCGGTATCCAATAAAATAACATCATTAGCAGTACAGACTACAAAAGGCTGTATCTCGACCAACAAACTACCAGCAGGGCGGTCACGGAGTTGATCCAATGAAGCGTCAAAGGGAACAAACTGCTTGGTTTTATCGACGGTAAACCAGCCCTCTGCTAATGGAATAACTTTCATCCGGCAAAGGTAGTATTAGCGAAGTACCATCTGACGATCTGCATCAAGACGAATTAAAATAGCGAGTAATACGGTAAAGGTCAATAAAGAAGTACCTCCATAACTGATAAAGGGAAGGGGTATTCCAATTACGGGAGCTAATCCTATAGTCATTGCAATATTAACTGCAATGTGAAAGAAAAAAACAGATAATACCCCGTAAGCAAACACTCGGCTATAAGTGCTGCGTTGTCGTTCCGCGATATTGATCATTTTCAATAAAAGTGTAAGATAGAGTCCCAACAACAACATACTTCCTAAAAAACCAAACCCCTCTCCCACCGTACAAAAAATAAAATCTGTTCGTTGTTCAGGAACAAAATCATAACGCGTTTGTGTGGCACTAAAAATTCCTTTTCCAAAAAAGCCTCCACTACCAATGGCAATCTTAGACTGCCGAACATTATAGCTGCTGCCACTTTCCTTCTTTTTCTTTGAGGCCTCCTCCGACAAAGTTTTTTGCTGTGGATCGTATGGATTGTCTTTACCAAAAAGATTATAGATCCTTTCCACCTGGTGCTTTTGCAATACTTTCTCGAAAATAAACGGGACCGCAAAGCGTTGTATGCCCACTGCAATTGCCCAAATAAATAAGATACTAGTTAAAATTTGGCGACGTCTGCGAATTTGTCTTCTTGAAAAATAAATCAGCAGTATCGCAATCACAGAAAGTAGGATAGCAAGAATATTGGGAGGAATCAAAATACTGGCAATGATCAAAATGGCAAACGCAAAACCAATGGTTGGAATAATAGAAGGCAGCCCTTCCCGGTACATCATGAGAAAAAAGGAAAAATAAACCAATGCCAGTCCTGTTTCACTTTGTAGGATCGCTAGTCCGGCAGGAATCAATACAAGTAACGCTGCTGTAAACTGACTGCCCGGACGATTGAAATTGGTTTCAGGGCGCGAAAAATATTTAGCCAGTGCAAGTGCAACAAATATTTTGCAAAACTCTGCTGGCTGAAAATTAAAAGCTCCAATTCTTATGATAGACTCTGTTCCTTTAATTCTGGAATGAAAAGGAAATACCAGGAGTAATAAAATAATACCCACTGCATACCAGAAATTAGCGGTAGTAGGAAAAAATTTACTATCGGTAAGTAAAATAAAAAATCCTACGACCAGTGCAACCCCCCAGAAATAAAACTGCTTGCTATAATCCGTTTTAAATGCAACAAAACTTTGCAATACCGGATCTCCCTCCTGATACGTAGCCGCAAAAATTGCAGAGAGCCCTATCAGTACTAGAGCCAGATAAATCCAAACCAAGCTCCAGTCAATCCCTTTTGATATGGCAGCATTATTTCTCACGCAGCAAAGGTTTTTAATTTTTCAATCCCACGCTCAGGTAAACAAGTAGCGGATAAGATCTTTACCCAAAAAGGAAGTTCTTGTTCAGCTGGAAGCTTGCGAAAAGGAGACTGTGGTGCGGAAACAGGTACTTGCAGTGAAAAACGATCAATAAATGAGCTGTCTTTAGTAACCTGAAACCATTTAAAAGCCCGGATAGAGTCTTCTTTGTATTGTAAGCGTTTAAAATAGCTAGGCATTAAGTTAGTAGAGGCAATTCTTGCTGAGTCAATTTTACTTTTAGCGGTTAGTGTATCTAATAAATATTTCTCCATCATCATACGGGCAATCGGTGCAGCCCAGGTGGCACCAAATCCTGCATTCTGAACAAATACAGCAATAGCAATCTTAGGATTTTCCTTGGGAGCAAAACAAACAAACATGGAGTTGTCTGGCAACTTTACACGACGACGATCCAGGATGGTATAATTCTCTGCAGTTCCTGTTTTAGCACAAACTTCCACCCCTTCAATTTGTGCACCTCTGGCCGTACCCACTTTTACCACATCACTCATACCCTCAATTACTTCATTGAAAACAGCGTCAGGTATATTAGTGAGCACATTGTGTTTTTTTTGAAACCCACTCAAGAGCGCTTCGTCATCAGGCCCTTCCCCTTCAATTGCTTTTACAAAATGAGGTGTGTAATAATATCCTTTATTTGCTATAATACACATCGCGTTGGCCATTTGTAAAGGCGTGGTTTGCATTTTATCCTGTCCAATACCCAAGGTGAGATTGGTACAGGAAGTCCAGCGACCTGCGTTTTCTCTATTGTAAACTACGGTATCTGGAATTCCACCCGTATTCTCATTGGGTAGGTCTACGCCCAAACGTACTCCCAATCCAAATGCATTCATGTATTCTTTCCAATGTAAATAACCATCGTAAACATTCTTGTATCGAGGATTATCTACGGTCAAGCGATAGATGTGTGCAAAATAGGCGTTGCAAGAATTGGCAATGGCTAAGCGTACATTGGCAGCATGTCCCCCACCCGCATGCGTACACTCCGGCTTACCATGTCCGCAAAGGGTGTAACGACCTCCGCAGGGATAACCATATGAT
>CAIRNW010000127.1 GCA_903879995.1 uncultured Bacteroidota bacterium | reverse complement strand
TGGCAAAATACTATGCCAGTGAAGTAGCGGTTCGCGTAGCCACAGATGCGGTGCAAATTTTTGGCGGGTATGGCTATACCAAAGATTTTCCGGTAGAAAAGTTTTATCGTGATGCTAAACTCTGTACGATTGGGGAAGGTACCAGTGAAATTCAAAAATTAGTGATTGCGCGTGAGGCGCTTCGTTAAGTAAAAAGTTTAACGAACTTCCTGCAGCTCCACTAGTTTTTTATAAAAACCATTTCGAGCTATCAACTCTTCGTGACGGCCTCTTTCTACAATTTTTCCTTGCTGTAGTACCAAAATCTCATCTGCATGTCGAATGGTGGACAACCGATGTGCAATTACAAGACTGGTTCTTTGTTGCATCATATTATTGATGGCCTCTTGTACTAATCGTTCACTCTCCGTATCCAAAGAGGAAGTAGCTTCGTCCAGTATTAAAATAGCAGGATTTTTTAGAAGAGCGCGGGCAATGGTTACACGCTGACGTTCGCCCCCACTTAATTTGGCACCACGGTCCCCAATGTTTGTGGCATAGCCTTCTTCTTTCTGTAAAATAAAATCATGTGCGTTGGCAATACGAGCAGCTTTTTCAATATCCGTTGTATTGGCAGTTGTATCGCCCATAGCGATATTGCCCGCAATGGTATCATTAAAGAGGATCGGCTCCTGAGTAACAATACTCATTTGCTTGCGTAGCGAAGCCAGGGTGAATGATTTTATGTTTTGTCCATCAATCAATATTTCTCCACTGGTTACATCATGGAAGCGAGGTAACAAATCGGCAAGGGTGGATTTGCCAGCTCCGGAAGAGCCTACTAGGGCTACTGTTTTTCCTTTTGGAATAGTAAAGCTGATATTCTCAACCACTACCTTATCACCATAGGAGAAACTTACATTTTTGAATTCAATGCCTTCGCTAAATCCTGTTAAAGTAGTGGCATTCTTTGCCTCCTCCACCACCAGCGGTGCATTCAGAATTTCTTCAATCCGGTTGATGGCAGCGCTTCCTTTTCGCATATTACTAAACGAAGTGGAAAGTGCTTTAGCCGGGTTGATGATGTTGTAAAAAATTCCAAGGAAACCTATGAAAGCAGATGCTTCCAGTAATTGTTGTTGCAGCACCAATTTACCTCCATAATAGAGTACACCTGTAAATACGGCAACTCCCATAATTTCTGATAAGGGAGAGGCCAGATCTCTGCGGTAACCAATCCGGTTTCGGGAAGCTAGTAGTCGACGATTACTTTCTTTGAATTTATCTGTCAGCAAGGGTTCAATCCCAAAAGCTTTTACTACTCTTAATCCCGAAAGAGTTTCGTCCAATACAGACAATGTTTCTCCAAAGCGAATGGCAACCTCTTGCGAAATGCGTTTTAGAGAGCGGGTAATTCGTCCAATAACTAAACCCAAGACGGGAATTAATAGTAATATAAAAAGCGTCAGCTGGGGGCTGATCAAAAACAGTACGGATAAAGTGATCAGAATAGTCAAGGGGTCTCGGATCCATCCTTCTAAAGCGCCAATTAGGGAAACTTCAACTTCATAGACATCATTGGTCATCCGGCTGATCAAATCACCTTTTTTCTTTTCGGTAAAGTACCCAACGGGAAGCTGCAATACTTTTTCATACACTTCCTCACGTAACCGATTTACCAATTGATGTTTCAAGGGGTTGAGAACATAATAGGCCAGGTATAGAAATAAGTTTTTCCCTATAATAAAACCCGTCATCAAGATGCAAATGAGCCCCAGCGTATGTGCTTTTCCATTGTCCTTGATGCTTTGATATAGATAATTATTGACAGTCTGAATAAGTTGATTACTGCTTTGTGTGATGGCAGATCCCTCACCGGTAAAGATGAGTTGCAGAAATGGCATGAGCATCCCGATGGATACAATGGAGAAGAAGATACTACCCAGGATAAAGAGCGCGTAAAGCAATACGCTTCCCTTGTACTGGGTTAAGTAGCCAAAAATTCGGTAATACGCACGCATATCTTTGAAGGCTGATCGCAACAAAGTAACTACTTTTACAGGGATAGAAAGAGGTTTTATGGAAGAAGGAAAAAGACAGAAACAAATAGCAGGGTTGCTCAACGAGGAAATGAACACCATTTTTCAGCGTTTGGGTTTAAATATGCTGGAAGGCGGTATGGTTTCCATCGCCGATGTTAAAGTGACCCCTGATTTGTTGGAGGCGCGATTTTATCTCAGCTTTTTTCAGGTCAAGGATCCAGCGGCCGCGCTTCAAAAAATTGAGGATCGGCATCATGAGATCAAAAAAGAACTGGCTGCACAAGTCAGACATCAATTACGCAGTATCCCCGTATTAAAATTTTTTAGGGACGACACCCTGGATCATGTTTTTAAGATGGAAGAGTTGTTCAAAAAGATTCAGCAGGAACGTCCAGCTACTCCTGACGACACCTCCGTTTCTTAATAACTATTGATGCGTCTATTATTTGCCTGGCGATATTTTAAAGCACCAAAATCCACACAAGCCATTAATTGGATTGCGCGGATTTCTGTAATTGCGATGGCGGTGGGTACAGCTGCACTTATTTTGGTACTGAGTGTGTTTAATGGATTTGAGGGAACGGTTAAATCACTTTATTCCTCCTTCTATCCCGATTGGCGTTTGATGCCTGCCCAAGGAAAAGTGCTGCGGCTCACTGCTGCACAATTAAAATCCTTGCAACAAGTAGCAGGGGTGGAGGCGGTTTCCTTAGTGGTGGAAGAAAGAGCGTTGTTGCAGGCTGGCGAAAACCAAGCCTTGGTTACGCTCAAGGGGGTGGACACGGCCTACACGGCTGTGAGCGGCGTTGCACAGCATTTGGTAAGCGGGGAATTTACTGTAGGTACAGCCACTACTCCCTACCTGGTCTTGGGTGCAGGGGTGGAGGCGGCACTTTCTATTTTAGCAGATCGCAATCTTGCCCCCATCACGGTTTATTTACCTAAGAAAACAGAAGGATTGCAGGTGGATTGGGCTGAATCCATACGCGTAGACACCGCTCAAACAGCAGCTAGTTTTTTGATACAACAAGATTTTGATGATCAGTATGCCATTACCTCGCTAGATTTTATGCGGGAGCAATTGGGGTTAACTTCCGAAGAGACCAGTAGTGTAGAGTTACGTGTAAATTCAAATGCAAACTCCTCTGCAATTCGTTCTCAACT
>CAIRNW010000126.1 GCA_903879995.1 uncultured Bacteroidota bacterium | reverse complement strand
TGCAGCAAAATCTGTAGACTCTAAATTTTATTTGCATTATAACTTCCCTCCATTTTCTACCGGTGAAGTAAAAATGATGCGAGGCCAAAGCCGTCGTGAAGTTGGTCATGGAAACTTAGCACAACGATCATTAAAGCAAATGATGCCATCCGGTGATTTCCCATATACAGTTCGTGTTGTAAGTGATATCCTGGAATCAAATGGCTCATCTTCAATGGCCACTGTTTGTGCTGGTTCACTCGCCTTAATGGATGCGGGTGTGGGTATTCCCAAGCACGTCTCCGGAGTAGCCATGGGATTGATCACCAAAGGGGAGAAGTATGCGATTCTCACGGATATTTTAGGAGATGAAGATCACCTGGGTGATATGGATTTTAAAGTAACGGGTACGAGAGATGGAATTTGTGGTGTGCAAATGGATATAAAGGTTGATGGACTAAAAATGGAGGTGATGCGTCAGGCACTTGATCAAGCTCGTCGGGGACGTCTTCATATTCTTGATGCCATGTATGAATGTATTCCTGCTGCAAGAGCCGATGTGAAGCCTCATGCACCTCGAATGGTTAAGTTGTTTATTGACAAAGAATTTATTGGTGCTGTTATCGGGCCTGGTGGTAAGGTGATCCAGGAAATTCAACGAGAGACTGGAACCACAATTAACCTTGAAGAAGTTAATAACCGTGGAGAGGTTAGTATTTTTAGTACGAACAAAGAAAGCGTGGATAAAGCAGTAGCCTGGATCAAGGGAATTGTTGCTGTTCCTCAAATTGGTGATACGTATGATGCGGTTGTTAAATCAATCATGCCATTTGGTGCTTTTGTTGAGTTTTTACCTGGTAAACAAGGATTAGTTCATATCAGTGAAGTAAGTTGGAAAAGATTGGAGACCTTGGATGGTCTTGTGAAAGAAGGAGATCCGATGAAAGTTAAACTGATTGGTACAGATCCTAAATCGGGTAAATTCAAATTGTCAAGAAAAGCATTGCTTCCTAAGCCGGAACGTACCGCTTCCGACGCAGGAGATACAAACGAATAATCTAAATGACCCGCGAGGGTCATTTTTTTATGGAAACCTACATAGAATTAACGATTGAAAATATTGGGCAAGAACAATCCCATTTTCTGATTGCTTCATTAGATGCAATTGGATATACTGGATTTTTAGAGGAGTCGGAATGTCTTAAGGCTTACGTACCTGTCTCAGCCTTCCAGCCTTTATTGGTTAACGAATTGTGCGCGCAACAGGCCTGCGTGTATACTACCAAAACAATTCCTCCATCTAACTGGAACGAAAGTTGGGAAACTTCGTTCAATCCGGTATGCGTAGAAAACTTTGCAGCCATAAGGGCTACTTTTCATTCACCCGTTAGCAATGTCCAGCATGAGATTCTTATCAACCCTAAAATGAGTTTTGGCACTGGTCATCATGCAACTACTTATTTGATGATCCAGCAAATGCAAAGACTTGATTTAAAAAATAAACGAGTATTTGACTTTGGTACGGGCACCGGAGTACTGGCTGTATTGGCCAGTAAAATGGGAGCCGCTTCAGTTTTTGCGATCGATAATGATGTCTGGAGTATTGAAAATGCATCTGAAAATTTTCAATTAAATAAAACTGTTGCAATAGAATTACAGTTAGCGGAATATCCCCCTGAAATGCAATTTGATGGAATACTTGCGAACATTAACAGATCCGTTTTACTGAAGTTTATCCCTGCACTCTCCAATTCCTTAGTGCCGTCAGGATTTTTGATTGTCAGTGGTTTTTTGGAAGAGGATAAAGAACTATTGCTTGAAGCTGCTGCAAATACAAAATTGACGCTTGGTAATGTTTTAAATAAAGAGGGGTGGCTATCTATTTTGTTTAACAAAAAGGCATAGCACATTCATCGATTTTTGAGGGTGTTATCTAATTATTATATTTTTGGATACCTCTTAAAGCATGAATGAACTGCTCCTGATCTTATTAGCCTATTTGATAGGTAGCATTCCCACTTCAGTTTGGGTGAGCAAGCGGTTTTTTAATATTGATATCCGCGACTATGGTAGCGGTAATGCTGGGGCTACAAATGTTTATCGCGTTTTAGGATCGCGTTGGGGCACTTTTGTTATGCTCATGGATATGCTGAAGGGAGTGCTTGCTGTGCAATTAGCCTGGCTATTGCCTGAATATCTTGATGCTGAAATACAGTTTCAAAACTTGCAGACCGGTTTGGGTATGGCAGCTGTTTTAGGGCATATATTCCCCATTTGGGCTGAATTTAAAGGCGGGAAGGGCGTTGCTACTGTTTTTGGAATGGTGTTGGGAATTTCACCTATCACGGCTGTGAGTTGTGCTGGTATTTTCCTCATTGTTTTATATCTCACCCGATTTGTTTCATTGAGTTCTATCTTAGCTAGCATCGCTTTCCCCATCTTTATCCTTGTAGTTTTTAATGTGGAAAATCCTTTATACCGTGTCTTTGCAATTGCAGTTGCATTCATGGTAGTTTTGACCCATCAAAAGAACATTGGAAGGCTGATCAGAGGGGAAGAAACCAAGGCCTCTATCCTGAAGGGCAGGGATAGAAAGAAGCAAGAACGGCTTGAAAGGAAAAGACAACGTAGAGCGTAAGCTCTAATTCCTTGTAAATCATATTTTTAGAGCATTAGTCCTTGTTTACCACTTTTGTAGCTGCTTTTTACCTCTTAAATCCGTCAATTTTTGGTAACTTTACAGCCCTCTTAAAGTTTACCTATGTCCCAGTCCCTCTTTGAAAAATTGCAACTGAACGACGAGAAAAACTTATTGATTCAAGGTTTACCCTCCTCAATTGAAAAGCAGTTCAGTAAGCTTTCATTTGCTAAGAATGTGACTCCCTTGCTAAAAAGCAGGAAAATAGATTTTGCACTCGTGTTTGCCGTGAACGAAGTACAACTAAATGGTATTCTGAGGGATGTAATGCCTTCTTTAAAGGAAAATTCGAAGTTTTGGGTTGCATACCCCAAGACTACTTCTAAAATTGTTACCGATCTCAATCGCGAATCAAGTTGGAATCAACTAACTGGCGGGGGTTACGAAAGCATTGATAGGATTGAGCTGGATCATGTTTGGAGCGCCCTCCGGTTTACACGTTGTGAAGTAGGGGCTATTGTTGCTAACGGATAATTACAGAGCCTACAGCAGCTGCTAGGCTTTTTTCAACCCTTTTTAAGTGCTCATGGGTTTGTAGCATGATATTAATCTCTTGCTGGTTTTTTTCATGTTCAAGATCCCGCTGATTCTCTAATAACATACGCTTGATCTTGCGGAGTTTTAAGTAGTGGATAGCTGACTGTATTGCCTCAGGGGATTTGTCCTCCTCGGACTGCAAATAATTAAGTAGGTTCTCTTTCTTATCAGGGGCCAATGTAGCAATAAAATCCTCGTAATCTTTTTCAAATAATCGAGATTGATAACCCTGTGTCAGGCTAAAGTCTTGTTTCCAACGACTGCTTTCCTCATGCGGAAAATGTAAAAGCGAAACAGCAAAAGCACTTACGGTTTGATCTGCATGATGAACAAACAATTGGGGGCCTTTTGGTAGATTTCCTTTTTGTACTTCTGCCCGGTAGACTTGAAATAAGGTTTTGACATTTTCATTCTCCAGTAAACTTTCGTCAATTTCTTCAAATAAATAATCAGCTACAGAAATACCGTTCACCCAAGGCTGAAAGCCATACTCCAATAAAACTCTGGCTACTTCTTTTTCTTGAAGATCGTCTTTGAAAAGCAATGAGAAGGTGGCATCGTCAAAACCTGCTGCCGCAGATTGTTTGGCATTCTCTTCAAATTGCTTAGCTTCCTCAAAAGATAATTTCTTTTCTTGTTGTGCAATACGGTCTCGAATAAACTTATTTACTAAATGGTGCAAACCAGCTTCCTCAATTTTGAGTATAGCAGCGCATTCTTTTATATAGTCTTGTTGTTTTGTAAAATCCTCTGCCTTGTTGATTTTAGAAATCGATTCTGCAATTCTATTCACCACTGCAGCTTTTTGGCTGGAATCAGTACCGGCTTCTTGTAAAGCCACTTCTAATTGAAAAAGAATTACATCTTTCTTATTCTTATTGACAAATTCACGAAATGCAGCAGCACCAACTTTATTTACATAGCTATCTGGATCATCTCCATCGGGTATTAATACCAACTTTACAGCCATTCCCTCCTCTAAAGCTAGATCCAAGCCTCTAAGGGCTGCTTTAATTCCAGCTTGATCACCATCGTAAACTATGGTTAGATTTTTGGTGTACTTTTTAATTGAACGTAACTGATCAATAGTAAGGGCTGTTCCACCCGAGGCAACTACGTTTTCTATTCCTGCTTGGTGAAGGGAAAGTACATCCGTATAGCCCTCCACAAGTAAGCATTCATTAAGTTTATCAATGGACTGTTTAGCAAAATAGGAGCCGTATAAAATTTTGCTTTTTACATAAATTTCGTTCTCTGGCGAATTGATGTATTTGGGAGCTTTTTCGGAGGTCTTTAAAATTCTTGCCCCAAATCCTACCACTTTTCCACTGTGATTATGAATCGGAAAAATTACTCGACCGCGATAATTGTCCTGTAATTGATCGTAACGATTTGAAACCAGTCCGGCCTTGAGCAGTAATTCAGGGTTGAATTGGTGTTGGATAGCTGTTTTGGTGAATGAATCTTTTGCTTCTGGACTGTACCCCAGTTGAAACTTCAAGATTATGGACTGATTAAATCCACGTTCCTCAAAATAGCTAAGTCCAATCGCTTTACCTTCTTCAGTTTCTAAAAGTTGGTGTGAAAAATATTGTTGTGCATATTGGTTTAAAGCAAAAAGGCTGTCTGCAGTTTGTAAAGCCTCTCGCTGATCGTCATTTAATTGTGTTTCTTCGATTTCAATTTGGTACCGTTGGGCCAACCACTTTAAAGTTTCTGGATAGCTGTATTTCTCATGCTCCATTACAAAACTCACTACATTTCCACTTTTCCCACAGCCAAAACACTTGTAAATTTCTTTGGAGGGAGAAACGGTAAAAGAGGGCGTTTTTTCATTGTGAAAAGGGCAAAGCCCTAATAAATTAGTTCCGCGTTTTTTTAATTTTACAAAACTACCTACTACATCAGTGATGTCGGCACGTGCCATTATCTGTTGTATGGTAGCAGGGGAGATCATGGAGGCAAGTTAAATAAAATCTATCGCAGCATTAGGATAGATTGTCGTACCGTATACAATCTTTCTGATCTTTTTCGGTATAGGCCATCCCATACGATTCCAATATTTCAGGAGGAACTCCGTTCCATTGATTTGGCTGGTTTCCTGCATAACCAATATCTTTTACGCCAATAGCTGAGGTGTAAAACCCAGTGGCTGTTAAATTTCGTAATAACGTAAAAAAGCTAACTCCTTGCTGATCTTCTTTTGCTGCTTTTGAGGGATAGGCAATTCGGTCAATGAGGGAAAGCTGCTCAGTTGTACTACAATTAATAAAAGGCTGATTGAATTCTTTCATGCAACAAAGATCAAGCCAGCGTAGCCCCCCACGCATTGGAATTTGGTGACTTGGCATATCTCGTACAATAAAATCTAAAAAAGAGGGAACGCCCGCCTTGCTAGCACTTTCGCTAATTGCATCAGCGGGAATAATAATATCAACGAGTACTGTTAAAGTTGCCATTTCATGAGGGGTAAAGTACTTGCCTTGCTCAAGAATTTTTTTCTCCAATAAAAGTTCATCCGGACTTCTATCCAGGTTAAATACACTTTCGCTATTTTTTTCCTTTGTTTCAGTGGTCGTCTTACAACTTTCTAGTGCCAGGGGGGATGCTATGGCGCCCGTTGCAATTAACTTTAATGACTTTCTGCGATCCATTATAATTGATTTTTTTTAAGTTGGTCGATTATATACTCCGATGCACGCATTGATAAGGCAAGAATGGTCCATGTAATATTCTTATCAGCTTGTGAAACAAACTGTCCACCATCTACACAAAATAAATTTTTACAATCATGCGCCTGACTCCATTTGTTCAATACAGCATATTTAGGATTATCTCCCATGCGTACGGTTCCCGCTTCGTGAATGATTTCGCCTGGTTTACTCAATCCCCAATTATTATGAGGGCCGTCATCAGCTCCCCAGGTAACAACAGCCCCCATGTTATGCATAATTTCCTTGAACGTTTCTTTCATATGTCTTGCTTGGTTGATTTCATGCTCACTCCATTTCACATGAAATTTTAAAACGGGGATGCCATAACGGTCTACTTTTTGGGGATCAATTGCACAATAATTGCTTGCAAGGGGAATGGCTTCTCCTCGGCCGGCCATCCCAACTCCACAACCATAGAAGTAGCGGTAGTCTTCTTTCAGTGAAGCCCCATATCCGCCGGCATCTTTTTTTACACCTTTGACCAAATATTTCCCATTGAGACTTTCTATTCCCCAATTGAAACCATAACTAGGCTGACTCATTCCACCCCAATATTCAATGTGGTAACCTCGAGGAAAGTCAAGTTTCTTATTATCTAGCCACCAGGGAGAGTAAATGTGTGCGCCTCCAACACCGTCTTCATTGTAGCGTTTTCTTCCAAAAAGAGATGGTAAAATTCCGCCCATGGCAGCACCCGTTGAATCATGTAAATATTTGCCTACAACATTACTGCTGTTAGCCAACCCATTTGGATGTCTTGCAGAGATTGAATTTAAAAGCAGTCTTGCGCTTTCACAAGCACTAGCACCCAGAATGACCACTCGACCGCGTACCTGGTGCTCGGATAAATCTATTTTGTTCACATAGGAAACACCAGTTGCTAAACCCTCTTTGTTGGTTAATACCTCGCGCACCATTGCATTGGTAATTAAGTCTACATTGCCAGTAGCTAATGCAGGAAAAATTAAAACATTGGTTGAGGAAAAGTCGGCTTTGGCATAACTACAATTTCGGTTGCATTGTCCGCAATAAAAACAAACCCCTCTTCCTGCATCGTTTTTAATGGCCTTAGTGAGAATAGAAAGTCGAGAAGGGATCACCCGTACACCAGTAGTTTCTGCCCCTTTTCTAATCATTAATTCGTGGAGTCTTGGTTTGGGTGGTGGCAAAAAATACCCATCTGGATCATTTTCCAAACCCTCGTTTGTTCCAAAAACACCTATTAGTTGATCAATTTTATCATAATAAGGTTTGATATCCTCATAACCAATTGGCCAATC
>CAIRNW010000125.1 GCA_903879995.1 uncultured Bacteroidota bacterium | reverse complement strand
TGGTGTTGTGAGCATTTACCTGCACAAAAACCCCGCTACCTGATGGGAGTGGGTACCCCTTGGAATATTTTAGAGTGTATCAGTTTGGGGGTGGATATGTTCGACTGCGTAATGCCAACACGCAATGGAAGAAATGCAATGCTCTTTACTAAGGAGGGCGTTATAAACATCGATAATAAAAAATGGGAAGCTGATTTTTCTCCATTGGAAACAGGAATTGATTCACCCATCAGTGAATATTACAGCAGAGCGTATCTCCGCCACTTAATAAAGTCAAAAGAGTTTTTAGGTTATACCATTGCTAGTATTCATAACCTGGCTTTTTACAGATGGCTGGTTACTGAAGCAAGAAACAGAATTTTTGCTGGTGATTTTACTGCTTGGAAAAAAGAAATGATAGTAAAACTGCAGCAGCGTTGCTAAATACTTTGCCTACTTTTGATTATGCAGCAACTCGATCGCTATATCCTTAAAAAGTTTTTGGTGACGTTTGTGTTCTGCATGTTGCTGTTTACAGCCGTGGCCGTAGCGGTGGATATCAGTGAAAAAACTGACGATTTTGTTCAATCAGGCTTGAATTCACGCCAACTTTTTAATCAGTATTATATCGGTTTTATTCCGCATATCTGGAGTTTGCTTTTTCCTTTGTTTGTTTTTATTGCGGTTATTTTCTTTACTTCTAAAATGGCTACGCAGTCAGAAATTATAGCCATTTTATCTAGCGGTACCAGTTACAATCGTTTTTTACGCCCGTATTTCATTGGAGGAATATTGCTGGCACTGTTGTGGTGGGTGGGAAATCGATATTGGATTCCCAAAGCCAATGTGATCAGGGGACAGTTTCAGTCCACCTATTTGGATCGTAATGATCCCTCTCGGTTTGTAACCTATACGAATTGTATCAATTGCTATTATCTGCGGGTAGACACCAACGCATTTGTGGGTATTCGGGACTATGATACGGTCAGCAAAAGTGCTCGAGGTCTTTTTTTAGAACGAATTAAAAACGGGCAATTGATCTATAACCTTCGCGCAGAAAATATGATGTGGGATACGTTGACAAAAAAGTGGAAACTGTACCGGGCTACGGAGCGACATCTTGACTCGGTAGGGGAGCGCGTTCGTTTTTATGACACCTTATTTTTAACAATCAATTTGAATCCGGCAGAGTTGCGTCGGGACGAATATCTCAAAGACAAACTGAGCACCCCGCAGCTGGTGGCTCATATTCGCAGAGAGGAGTTAAGAGGCACCGAAGGACTCGACACACTTAAAGTGGAACGATATAAACGTACTGCCGGAGCCTTTAGCGTGGTGTTACTCACGCTGATCGGTGTTACCATCGCCAGTCGAAAAACCCGGGGAGGGAGCGGGATGCACCTGGCATTAGGAATTATAATTGCCTCTCTTTTTATCATGTCTGACCGCTTTTCCACCGTGTTTGCAGTAAAGGGAAACCTGCATCCGTTATTAGCTGCCTGGTTGCCCAACCTTGTTTTTTCGTTAGTGGCTCTTCGGTTATACCGAACAACCCCCAAATAGGCGCTGTTTTCCTTATTATACTGCCGGTTAATTTTTGTTCGCCGGCTGGCCTAACTTAACTTTGCACATCTCAATTTCACGCTTAAAAATTGCAGCTATATGGGTATCATGAAGGATAGATTTTTAGAGAAGTCCACTTCTTTATCTGCTGAGATTAAAGAAATACTGAAGGAGCACGGAAATAAAGTGATTGGTGAAGTAACGCTCTCCCAAGTTTACCAGGGTATGAGAGGTATCACAGGACTGGTTACTGAAACTTCATTGCTGGACTCACAGGAAGGAATTCGTTTTCGTGGTTATTCCATTCCTGAATTACAAGCTAAATTACCCAAAGCGCCAGGCGGCAGTGAGCCATTGCCAGAGGGTTTATTCTACTTGATGTTGATTGGTGATTTACCCACGGAAGAGGAGGCTAACCATGTTACGAATATTTTACAGCGTAGAAGTCACGTTCCCTCGCATGTATTTGAAGCGATTGACGCCTTGCCCATCACCACACACCCCATGACTATGTTTGTAATTGGTGTAATGGCACTTCAAACGGAGAGTTATTTTCAAAAGCGTTATTCAGAAGGAATCAATAAAAAAGAATACTGGTTGCCAGTTTTTGACGACAGTATTGTGCTTCTCTCACGTCTGCCTCGTATTGCTGCGTATATCTATCGTCGGAAATATAAAAATGGAGACGATATTCAGCCCAATGGTTTGCTAGACTGGGCTGGAAATTTTGCACACATGCTAGGTTACGAAGATGAGAGCTTTAAAGAGTTGATGCGTCTTTACATGACTATTCATGCTGATCATGAGGGCGGAAACGTTTCTGCGCACACTACCCATCTAGTGGGCTCTGCTCTGAGCGATCCTTATTTAGCGTATGCAGCTGGAATGAATGGATTGGCGGGTCCTTTACATGGATTAGCAAATCAAGAAGTGATCAAGTGGATTTTTGAAATGCAAAAAGAATTGAACACGGATGCACCTACAAAAGATCAAATTGCTGCCTATGTGAAAAGCACACTCAGTGCTGGTAAAGTTGTGCCCGGATATGGACATGCCGTTTTACGCAAAACAGATCCTCGCTTTACCGCGCAAATGGAATTTGGTAAAAAGCATATGCCTGATGATAAATTGGTGAATACAGTTTGGAATATTTACGATGTAGTGCCTCCTATTTTACAGGACCTTGGAAAGATAAAAAATCCTTGGCCTAATGTTGATGCACACAGCGGAGCCTTATTAGTGCATTATGGAATGGTTGAATATGAATTCTACACAGTACTTTTTGCAGTGAGCCGCGCATTAGGAGTGTTGGCAAGTTTATGTTGGGATCGTGCACTGGGCTTATCGATTGAACGTCCTAAATCTGTTACAACAGATGCCGTTAAGAAGTGGCTCGATGGGAAGGAGCAGATCTGGGGTGAATAAGGATTATCGGTATATTTGCCGCCCTCGGGGAATTAGCTCAGTTGGCTAGAGCGCTTGCATGGCATGCAAGAGGTCACCGGTTCGACTCCGGTATTCTCCACTACTACTATTCAGTATTCTTACTCATACCTAGCAGTAGGTAAATTTCAAAACTTTTGATTTAACACTAATTGGATTTTAATGATACTGACTAATTTAACTGTATCATTAAAACTCTAATTATGAAAAAAATAATTTTTTTCCTGCTTGCCATCGGGATGCTCTCGATTTCATCTTGTAAAAAAGAAAAAACTCCCCCTCCTTCTCTAGTTGGTAAATGGACCTTAAAAAGTGTTTTAGCAAAAGATGGAGCAACTGTTACGTTGAATTACACGGGAGTAGCTGGCGATTATATGGATTTCAAAACAACTGGATCGGTTGAGATGAAAGCTGGAACTTCTTTGTTTAATTTCCCTTACACTATTTCAGGAAGCACCGTGACAATCGATGGGGATCCGTATCAAATTCAAACACTAACCGCTAACGCTGCAGTGTTGTATTATACCAAAACAACAGCTGGCGTTAAATCAGAGGAAACGGTAACGCTGGAGAGATAGTGGGGTTTTGATAGCTAAAGCAGGTATTGCAAAGTAATTTAGAATAATTTGTAATCCGGGGCATAACTTTGCTCCATGAGCGTTTTGAAGCAACTAGCTGAATATTTATACCTGCGAAAAAAAGATCCATCCAGACCCAAGTCAGCATGGATTGGTTATATGCATGGCATTAACCGAATCAGTCTTTTTATTTTTCTACTCTGTTTGATCATCCTGGCTGTTAAGCTTATTTTTTAGCCAACGCGATAATGGAACTGGCTGCTTTTTTCGAGGCAGGTTCTTCTTGTTGCAATAGTTCGCGAAGTCTTGTGTATCCCTCTAAAATAGTTTGGCGGGCAACAGAAGGAGTAAGAATTTTTTCTAATGAAGCAATGAGCGCGGGAGTAGTCAGTTTATGTTGAATCAATTCCTCTACGAGTGGTTGATTTAAGATTAGATTCACCAAGGAGATATAGTTGATCTTTATTAGTCGCTTTCCAATTTCATAGGATAGGGAAGATCCTTTGTAGCACACTACTTGTGGTATTTGTAATAAAGCTGTTTCCAGCGTTGCAGTTCCGGAGGTAACTAGTGCAGCCTGCGATTGGCGCAACAGGTCATAGGTTTTTCCTGTTACGAATAATACGTTTGGATACTGCTCCTGCCAATTACTATAAAATTCTTCATGAAGGCCGGGTGCTTTTGCTATCACAAATTGGTAATCAGTAAAGTGCTCACTCACGGCCAACATCAGCGGTAGTTTTTTTCTAATCTCTTGTTTTCTACTTCCTGGTAACAAGGCCACGATGGGTCGAGTTGTGGGAATAAGAGTAGGAGGGTGTAGCTGAGTTTGATCAATAGCTTC
>CAIRNW010000124.1 GCA_903879995.1 uncultured Bacteroidota bacterium | reverse complement strand
TCGCCCGCTTTTAATCCGGCTTTTTGTGCCGCTCTTCCCTCGGTAACACCATCCGCCCGAACACCATTTCCACCATAGGTATAGTCGGGCATAATTCCCATTGAAACACTAAACCTTGCAGTAGTGGTGGTCTGTGCTTCACGCGTTTTTAAAAATGCCAGTTTTCCTTTTTCGTTAGCGCCTTCCACCACATTACGAACGTGCTTTACTATTTGCACCATTCCCTTGTAATTAATTCTATCGGCATCATCGGTGGGTTTGTGATAGTCGGTGTGTAGTCCGGTAAAATAAAACAGCACAGGAATGTCTTTTCGATAAAAAGAAGTGTGATCGCTTGGACCAGATCCACTGGAATCAATTTTTATGGAAAGGCTTTTTTCATTTCTAGAAAGGGATTGATTGTTTACCAAAGAGGCCCAGGTAGGAGAGGTACCAAATCCTCCAATGGTCACAGTCCGCGTACTGTCGTTCAATCGACCCACCATGTCCATATTAATCATATAATTAACAGCGCTAAGCTCAATGGTAGGATGATCGGTAAAATATTTTGAGCCATATAAACCCAACTCCTCTCCAGAAAATGCAATGAATAAATAGTTGTTGGTCTTTGCGGGGGACTGTTTCAGTACTCTAGCTAATTCAATAAGTGCAGCCGTTCCACTTGCATTATCATCCGCGCCATTGTGGATGGCCGCCTCTTTTTTCTCATAGCGTGAATTACCATCTTCACCATAGCCAAGGTGATCAAAATGCGCTCCTATGATCACCGTAGTGGTCGCTTTGTTGTCTACCCATCCAATTACGTTGGAGCCCGATCTAATTTTTTCTCCAAGCTGAACGGTTCCATTAAAATTGAAAACGCCCTCTTCGTCCTCCTTTGTTATTCCATTTATAATTGCATTACTCACATAAAGAACAGGAATGTCAACTGATGGAGATTTATCTTTTCCATTAAACGAAAGCTTGTCTTCTTTTTTTCCTGCATTATACCAAATCAATGCAGTAGCGCCTTTACTTTTTGCCGTTTTACTATACTCATAAATATATCCAGCCAAATCAAAGTGGGGATTGTTAACATTATCCTCCAATACCACATCAATGTCCATTAACCAGGGTGAACCGATTTCTCGCAGTCCTGTTGTGGCAGTTCCGGATATGGAACCGTTGGCGCTATAAGGAAATGCAAAAAACTCTTTATTGAGGAGCAGGTCTTTTGTAGCAGCCGCTCCTTCTGAGAAAGACTTGGTAATGGTTAGTGTGGTACCTTCTTTCATCTCTTTTCCTTCATTCACTGAAAAAGATTGATAGTACTGATCTGTTCCTTTGGGTGCCAGGCCAATTTTTTGAAATTGTTGCGCTATGTAGCTCATTGCTAATTTTTCTCCCGCGGTTCCTGTTCGACGACCCTCCAGTTTGTCGTCTGCTAAATAAGAGACATGTGCGCGCAGACTGGGTTCAATTTTTTGGAAGCTACCCGTGTTTTTTGAAATTGCGCAGGCGCTAAGTAAAAGGACTACAAGGGGAAGGTAAAACCTGATTTTCATCGTGTTTAGTTAAATGCGGACTGCAAAGTTATCGGGTATTAGATGGAATTCAAGAGGTACTTCCTAATTCGTAAATCAATTTGCAGGGGTCTGTCTACTTTTGCACCCTTACCCAAGACTTGTGGGAACAACAATCAGTCATATTGCCCTGGTGGGCAACCCCAACAGCGGAAAAAGTTCACTCTTTAATCGCCTGACCGGGCTGCGTCAACAAGTAGGAAACTTCCCGGGTGTAACAGTTGATAAAAAAACGGGTACCGCCCAGGTTGGTAAGCATGAGGTAAACTTTATCGATTTGCCCGGGACCTACAGTTTGTATCCTAAAAGGATGGACGAATGGGTAACCTATCGGGTAGTGATGGGTGAGGATGCTGAGATAAAACCCGATGTAATTGTAGTGGTGGCAGATGCCAGCAACCTTAAAAGAAATCTTCTTTTTTGTACACAGTTAATAGACTTGAAGCAGCCGGTGGTGGTGGCGCTTACCATGATGGATCTGGCCAGACAAAAGGGAATTAGAATTAACCTGACCGAACTTGAAAGAGAACTAGGTGTGCCGGTGGTGGCCGTGGATGCGAGAAAAGGGAAGGGAATTAGCGCTCTTCAAAAAGCCATTGAATTAACTATTGAAGGAGCTTATAAAATTCCGGTGCGCGATTTTATTGACAACCACTCGTTGGCCGCTATACCCATAGAAAAAATTAAGGAAGAACTAATTGGTGTGGGAGATTATAAAGCCATTCATCTTCTTACTAATCACGAATCATTTGGATTTGCCACAGATATACAGCAGAAAATTGAGGAGATTGAAAAACAATATCAATTTAATCCCACTAAAACACAGGCCGAAGAAATTTTACAGCGGTATGGAAAAATCAAACAGGTAATGCAGTTGGCGGTTACCGAACCAGACCCTTTGCAAAAATCACTCTTCACCGAAAAGTTAGATACAATTTTACTTCATCGACGCTGGGGTTATCTCATTTTACTAACAGTACTTTTTTTGTTATTCCAAAGCGTTTTCTTGCTGGCACAATATCCAATGGACTGGGTTGAGTTAGGGTTTGGTATGCTGAGTGGCTGGCTTTCCTCTGTTCTTCCAAACACATTATTTTCTGATCTATTGATCAATGGGGTTGTAGCGGGTTTGGGTGGAATCTTGGTTTTTGTTCCCCAGATTATGATATTATTTGGAATTATCACGTTGTTGGAGGATTCTGG
>CAIRNW010000123.1 GCA_903879995.1 uncultured Bacteroidota bacterium | reverse complement strand
TCTGCATCTATACCATTGACCACAATTGCTGGAAATTTATCAGCTTTATTAACAACTTTAAAACCTGATTCCTTCACAGAATCTTTAAGACTTTGACTTCCAACTACTAAAACTAATTCGTTTTTTTCAAAATTGTTTTCTAAATACCAGCATAGGGTTTGAGAACTTGTCACAATTGAAGAAGGTTTAAAATCTAAATCAAAGTTTTTCATCCATTTTGAGACACTTTTACTTGTTACTGAGCCATTATTGGTTATCACAGCAATGTTTACTTTTCTTTTTTGTAATTCTTTTATTGTTTTCACAGCAGAATCTATTGGAGTAGTACCTAAATAAACCACTCCATCTAAATCAAGTAGGATTGAATCGTATGAGTCAATTATTGGCATTTTTCTAGCATTTCTCTAGCACCTGTTAAGTTTTCAGGATCACTTATCAAAGTTTTTTCAAACCAAATTTTTGCTTCATCAATGCGACCTAAATCTTGTAAAGTTTGTGCATAAACATACCGCATATTAGCGATAGATTCTGATATTTCATTTGAATTAAATTCTTTAATTTTAGCCAATGCTAGTCCTGCATCTTTTTGACCTAAATCTTTTCTTGCTCCAACAACGGTGATCATTAGTTCATGAAAATCTGATCGATCCATTTTTTCGATATCTTTTTCATTCAATATTTCTATGGCTTTTTCTGGTCTATTAAGTGCTCTTTCACAATCTGCAATTAATGACAAAGTGTCTGGTTTACCGCTGATTCTTCTTGCTGCTTTTAATTCCGATAGTGCAAATTTAAAATCTTGACATCGATAAGCTGCAACACCAACTGCTTCTCGAACGATTGCAAGTCGTGAAGCAGCTGCCACGTTTGCAGCTTTGGCATAAAGCAAAGCTTGTTCAGGATTTGTGTCAATAAATCTTCCTGCTGCTACTAAATTTTTTGCAACAAATTTAGCTAAGCCTTCAGGTAAAGTTCTTAATTCTTGTTTGATATCTCCAGATAATTCAGAACCAGTAATATCTTCTGGAATTTCTAACTCATCCATGAATCATCCTTTGAAAAAAATTTTAGTGATAAAAATAAAATATCCACCTTAAAAAAGGTGGATATTTTTATATGTCCGGCAACGTCCTACTCTCCCACTCGGTCCCCCGAGAAGTACCATCGGCGCTGAGAGGCTTAGCTTCCAGGTTCGGAATGGAGCTGGGCGTTTCCCTCTCGCCATGATCACCGTAACGCTATTGAGTTTTTCCAACCTTGATCGGTTGTAACTCGAAAATTTCATAGAGGACGCGAGTACTTCCTTTAAAAAGGTAAGTAAAAAGTTAGAAAGATTGTGAAAACAAGCCCTCGACCTATTAGTATCGGTCAGCTCCACACATTGCTGTGCTTCCACATCCGACCTATCAACCCAGTCATCTTCTGGGGGTCTTACCAGGTTAACCCTGTGAGAGTTCTTATCTTGAGGTGAGCTTCCCGCTTAGATGCTTTCAGCGGTTATCTCGTCCGAACGTAGCCAACCAGCCATGCTCTTGGCAGAACAACTGGCACACTAGAGGTTCGTCCATCTCGGTCCTCTCGTACTAGAGACAGGTCCTCTCAAAACTCTTTCGCGCGTGGAGGATAGGGACCGAACTGTCTCACGACGTTCTGAACCCAGCTCGCGTACCGCTTTAATAGGCGAACAGCCTAACCCTTGGGACCTACTCCAGCCCCAGGATGCGACGAGCCGACATCGAGGTGCCAAACCTTCCCGTCGATATGGACTCTTGGGAAAGATCAGCCTGTTATCCCCGGGGTACCTTTTATCCGTTGAGCGACGCAGCTTCCACAAGCATGCGCCGGATCACTAGTTCCGACTTTCGTCCCTGCTCGACTTGTCAGTCTCACAGTCAAGCTCCCTTGTGCACTTACACTCGACACCTGATTGCCAACCAGGCTGAGGGAACCTTTGAGCGCCTCCGGTACCTTTTGGGAGGCAACCGCCCCAGTTAAACTACCCACCAGGCACTGTCCCTGGTCCGGATCACGGACCGAGGTTAGACAGCCAATACGATCAGAGTGGTATTTCAACAATGACTCCACAATAACTGGCGTTACTGCTTCACAGTCTCCCACCTATCCTACACAAATCGAATCGACCACCAATACCAAGCTGTAGTAAAGGTCCCGGGGTCTTTCCGTCCTGCCGCGCGTAACGAGCATCTTTACTCGTAGTGCAATTTCGCCGAGTCTGTGGTTGAGACAGCGCCCAAGTCGTTACGCCATTCGTGCAGGTCGGAACTTACCCGACAAGGAATTTCGCTACCTTAGGATGGTTATAGTTACCACCGCCGTTTACT
>CAIRNW010000122.1 GCA_903879995.1 uncultured Bacteroidota bacterium | reverse complement strand
GTTGTCGGCACGAAGAACAACCATGCTGGCTTTTTACTATAACCCCACAACAAAACAAGTTGAGAAGTTTGCTATTGCCCGTTACAATGTAGGAAAGTCCATACCAGCAGCATGGGACATGACTAAGTTTCCCGACCAATGGGATGCATTGGTTGACTTGATCAAAAAGAAAGACCCTAAAAAAATAGGAATTAATATTTCACAAGATTTTGGACACGCAGATGGGCTCGACCACAGCCATTACGAACTACTACTACAAAAACTTCCCACAGCACTAAAAAATAGACTGGTATCAGCTGCTCCACTTGCAGTAGGATGGCTTGAAACCCGAACAACTCGAGAAATGCAGCTCTACCAAAAGTTGGTAGCTATTACCCATGAAATTATTGCTGAAGGCTTTTCAAGTCGCGTCATCAACCCCGGTGTAACTACCACTGATGATTTAGTTTGGTGGTTCCGTCAACGTGTAACATCCTTGGGCTTAACCACATGGTTTCACCCTTCTGTTTCTGTGCAAAGGAGTGATACCGTCAATTTTGAGCACTTGCGTAGTTTTTCCAACCGACCTGAAAACGAAGTGATTCTCCCGGGAGATTTACTACATGTTGATTTTGGAATAACCTATTTGCGTTTGAACACAGACATACAACAACATGCTTATGTACTTCGCCCAGGCGAAACAGATGCACCTGTTTACTTAAAAAAAGCATTCTCCACCAGTAATCGTTTACAAGATATTTTAACTAGCCAATTCAAAACAGGAATTACAGGGAATGATATATTAAAGGCGGCAAGAGAGCAAGCCATTAGAGAGGGGATAAAGCCCAGTATTTATACCCACCCGCTGGGATTACATGGTCACGCGGCTGGGCCCACCATTGGACTTTGGGATAAACAAGAAGGAGTGCCGGGAAGCGGAGACTACCCGGTCTATGCTCACACGGCCTATTCCATCGAGTTAAACAGCGCATCCTTTATCCCTGAGTGGGGTAAAGAGGTAAGAATAATGTTAGAGGAAGATGGCTATTTTGATGGACAAACCTTCCGGTACATAGCAGGCAGACAAGAAAAATTGCGTCTGATTAACTATTAATAAACCAACTTTCATAATTTCCATCCCCCTAAAATCTACAACGTGAAACAATTTCTAATTCTGCTAACAAGCTTTTGCCTGACCATTGGCCTATCAGCTCAAAAAGTAAACTGGGATCAATTTAAAAATTGGAAACCCCGTAACATTGGTCCTGCAGGTATGAGTGGACGTATTACTGCAGTAGATGCGGTAGTATCTAATCCTAACATAATCTATTTAGGTGCTGCATCCGGAGGTGTTTGGAAAACTGAAAATAGTGGACAGAATTGGACTCCCGTTTTTGATGAACAACCCATTCAAAACATCGGATCAATAGCTATTCAGCAAAGTAATCCAAATGTAGTCTGGGTTGGAACAGGAGAAGGAAACCCACGTAACTCATTGAATTTGGGTGCAGGTATATATAAATCCCTCGATGCGGGAAAGACCTGGAAAAAAATGGGATTAGATAAAACAGTTTGTATTCACCGTGTTGTAATTGATCCCACTAATCCGAATACAGTTTATGTTGCTGCCATTGGTAATCCATACGCAGAACATCCAGAGCGTGGCGTTTTCAAAACAATGGATGGTGGAGAAACCTGGTCTAAAATTTTATACGCAAATGACACTACAGGATGTGCTGATTTAGTGATGGATCCCTCTAATCCCAATAAATTGATCGCAGCCATGTGGCAGTTTCGCAGAAAACCTTGGGAGTTAAAAAGTGGAGGACCCGGAAGTGGATTACATATTACAGTAGATGGCGGAAAGACCTGGAAAAAAATGGGTAAGGACGAAGGGCTGCCAGAGGGTCCCTTAGGGCGTATTGGAATTGCATTTGCGCGTAGTATGCCCAGCCGTGTCTATGCAAAAGTAGAAGCAACTAAAAATGGTTTATACAAAAGTGAAGACGGT
>CAIRNW010000121.1 GCA_903879995.1 uncultured Bacteroidota bacterium | reverse complement strand
GCAATACGCAACGCTTTTGAGAATAAGAGCATAACCAGTCTCTTTGTGTATTCTCAGCTGAAAGGAAATTGAACCAATAAAACAAAATAGACATGAACACGATTACAATCGAAGGACAACTGAGGACCGGATTTGGCAAAGCAGCCACCCGCCAACTACGCTCTCAGGAAATGGTGCCCGGTGTAATTTATGGGGGTGCGCAGGAGATCAATTTTGCTGCTCCTGCCGCGGCTTTCAAAAAACTGGTGTACACGCCCAGCTTCCAATTTTGTGAAGTGAAATTAGAGGGTAAAACGTATCGTACTATCCTTAAAGACTTACAGTTTGATAAGGTGAATGACGATCTGATCCATGTAGATTTACTGGAACTGGTAGAAGACAAAAAAGTGATTGCAAACATTCCACTTAAGTTTGTTGGAGCTTCTAAGGGTGTTAAAGACGGAGGTAAACTAATTACCAAAATGAAGTCTTTAAAAGTTAAAACTTTCCCTAAGTATCTTCGCGAGCAAATTGAAGTGAATGTAGATAACCTTGAGCTAAATGGTAATATCCGGGTTGAGGATGTAAAAATTGCTGAATTTGAATTCCTGAATTCACCCCGTATTCCTATCGCTTCAGTAGTGCTCACACGTCAATTGAAACAAGAAGAGGCTGCAGCTCCTACAGCTGCTGCGGCTCCTGCTGCAGCAGCACCTGCCGCGCCTGCTGCGAAAAAGTAGTGATTCGTCTAACGACAATAATGCAAAAAACCCGCCTCGTAAGATGCGGGTTTTTTGTTGCGGAAGGCCGATCTTTGAACTCCTCTTGTCTATGAAGTATCTAATTGTTGGTTTAGGTAATGTTGGGGATGAATATGCACATACCCGTCATAATATTGGGTTTGATGTAGTGGCTTCTTTTTTGCAAAAACATCAGGGACAATTTTCTATCGGTCGGTTAGCATATCATGCTGAAATTAAGTGGAAGGGAAAAGTATTTGTTTGCATCTGCCCCACTACCTATATGAATCTCAGTGGTAAGGCGGTTAAGTATTGGATGGAAAAGGAAAATATTGATCGCGCTAATCTTCTGGTCATTGTAGACGATTTGGCTACTGCCCTGGATAAGATCCGCATCAAACCAGGAGGAAGTGATGCAGGCCACAATGGGTTGAAAAGTATACAAGAGAGTATAGGCACCACCGAGTATCCCAAACTACGATTTGGTATTGGAAGCGATTTCCCAAAAGGAATGCAAGCAGACTTTGTATTAAGTAAATGGAAAAAGGATGAGGAGCCGCTTGTTCAAAAAAAGATTGATGCGGCTGTAGAGGCGATCGGAGTTTTTGCCACACAGGGAATTGCCACAGCCATGAATCAGTATAATAATCTTTCATTCGCTTAATTCAACTGCTGCTATCATGAAAATAATTTGTATTGGACGAAATTATGTGGCACATGCCAAGGAATTAGGAAATGAAGTGCCTACGGAACCTGTTATTTTTTTAAAGCCTTCTACTGCAGTGCTCCCTCTTCCCGGTCCTTTTGTGATACCTTCTTTTTCGAATGATTTGCACTACGAATGCGAAATAGTGTTGCGGATCGCTAAAAAAGTTTGTTGTATTGATCTGGAAACAGCGACTACTTCCTACGATGCCATGACAGTGGGTATTGATTTTACGGCTCGAGATGTACAACAGCGTTTAAAAGACAAGGGTCTTCCCTGGGAAAAGGCAAAGGCATTTGATCAGTCCGCCGTAGTAGGGGAGTGGCGACCTGCGGATCAATATAAAAACAAAAAGGATATTCATTTTTGTCTCTATAAAAACAAAGAATTGGTACAGCAGGGCCATACCGCTGCCATGATCAATTCCTTTGAAGCCATTATCTCACATGTTTCAAATTATTTTACGTTAGAGCCCGGCGATTTGATTTTTACAGGTACACCGGCTGGTGTAGGACCTGTAGAACCTGGCGATCAGCTGGAAGGTTTTTTAGAAGACGATTCATTATTTGACATTCTGATAAACTAGTTCCAACAGTACGATGCAAGACCTCGCTTTACTCCGCCGTGCGTTTTCCCTGATGTGTCAGGTGCGAGCGATGGCATCTACCTACGAGGCCAATCGATCAGTTTGCACCTATGTTCACTCTACATCTAGGGGGCATGAAGCTATACAATTAGCGGCAGCCTTTCAGTTGCAGCCACAAGACTTTGTGAGTCCGTATTACCGCGATGAGAGCTTATTGTTAGGTCTTGGTTTTTCTCCCTATGAATTGATGCTACAATTACTAGCCAAAGCGGAGGATCCATTTTCTGGGGGAAGAGAGTATTACAGTCATCCCAGTTATAATGGCAAAGGGAAGCCAGTGATCATCCATCAGTCTAGCGCAACAGGTATGCAGGCTATTCCCACAACAGGCATTGCACATGGTATTCAATATTGGGAAGAATGGGTTCGTATTCAAAAAGAGAGAGGTGCAGAGATTGATAAGACGCTTCCTGCCTTTATGAAAGCTTCGCAAGCTCCTGTAGTGATTTGTTCCCTAGGAGATGCCAGTGTTACAGAAGGCGAAGTGAGTGAAGCCCTGCAAGTGGCGGTTTTAAAAAAATTGCCTATCATCTTTTTGGTCCAGGATAATAATTGGGGTATCAGTGTAACGGCGAGTGAAGCCAGAGCAATGAATGCATTTGAATTTGCTGCTGGTTTTAAAGGGTTGAATCGGGTTCAGGTGGATGGTAGTGATTTTGAGGCCTCTTATTCAGTATTACAAGAGGTTGTAGGACAAGTTCGGAAGAATAGACAACCTTGTTTAATTCATGCACAAGTGCCTTTATTAGGTCATCATACCAGTGGAGTACGTAAGGAGTTTTATCGAACAGACGAGGACTGGCAAAAACATCTGGCACATGATCCATTCCTTAAACTCCGAAAAAGATTAGTTGCCTTATTAGGTGATGAAGAAGAAGTACTTGCAATAGAACAGGAGGCTATCGCGTTTATTGAAAAAGAATTTGAACGAGCTATCGCTGCAGCTGAGCCAGATCCTGCAACAGTTTCAGATCATATTTATGCTCCCACTCCAGTAGTGGAGGAGAGCGGAAAAAGAGACATGGGTCAGGGGCAAAAAATTCCCATGGTGGATGCTGCTTTATTTGCCATTCGAGAAATCATGGAAGCACATCCTGAAGCCATACTCTATGGTCAGGATGTTGGAAGAAGGCTAGGCGGGGTTTTTAGAGAGGCGGCTACCTTGGCGGAACAATTTGGGGATCACCGTGTTTTCAATACAGCCATACAAGAAGCCTACATTGTAGGTTCAACTGCAGGAATGGCGGCGGCTGGTTTACGCCCCATTGTTGAAGTACAATTTGCAGACTATATCTATCCCGGTTTTAATCAGTTAGTCACTGAACTCTCTAAGAGTTGTTATTTATCGATGGGTAAATTTCCAATACCTATGATCTTGCGTGTTCCAATAGGAGCATATGGTGGAGGAGGACCTTACCATAGTGGTTCTGTTGAATCTACCTTACTAACTGTAAAGGGTATTAAAGTAGTTTATCCTTCTAATGCTGCTGATATGAAAGGCCTGATGAAAGCAGCATTCCTTGATCCTAATCCAGTGGTGATGATGGAGCATAAAGGACTTTACTGGAGTAAGGTGCCGGGTACTGAATTTGCAAAAACACCAGAGCCTGACGCTGACTATTGCATTCCACTAGGGAAGGCATCCATTGTGCTAGATGCTGATTCTGTACAACAGGAACTAGGATCTACTTTGGTAGTGATCACCTATGGCATGGGTGTACATTGGGCTTTGGCTGCAGCCAAACAATTTCCTGGACAGATCGAAATTATTGATCTGCGTACCTTGTATCCATTGGATGAGGACTTGATTTATTCCCGTGTAAGACAACATGGAAAAGCATTGGTTTTGACGGAAGAACAGCAGCGTAATTCCTTTGCAGAGGCATTAGCGGGAAGAATTGCCACGCATTGCTTTCAATCCCTGGATGCTCCTGTGCAAGTAATGGGTGCCTTGGATTTGCCTGCTGTACCGATGAATATTAAACTAGAGCAGGCCATGTTGCCAAATCCAGAAAAAGTAGCGGAAAGACTCAATCAATTGCTGAACAACTAATCAAGCATTCTTTACGTCTGTTCGAATCTGTAATTCCTTTAGTTGTATTTCATCAATGGTAGCCGGGGCATCTAGCATTACATCTCTACCTGCATTGTTTTTGGGGAAGGCAATAAAGTCGCGTATGCTTTCACTGCCTCCTAAAAGTGCACATAGCCGATCAAACCCAAAAGCAATTCCTCCATGTGGAGGCGCTCCATATTCAAAAGCACCAAGTAAGAATCCAAATTTGTGCTGTTGTTCTTCGCTACTCATTCCAAGTGCCTCAAACATTTTTTCCTGTAGCTCCCGTTGGAAAATTCTTATTGAACCACCTCCAATTTCGTTTCCATTCAATACCATGTCATAGGCATTTGCCTTAATAGAAGCGTAAGGGTGTTGCAAATAGTTGGCCGCATCTTCAATCTTAGGATTGTTCTCAATCATCGTCTTGATCTGCGCTGGCTTCGGAGCAGTAAAAGGATGGTGACGGGCAACCCAACGGTTTCCTTCTTCGTCATATTCAAAAAGTGGGAAGTCCAGCACCCAGAGTAATTTATATTCATTGGGTTTGCGCAACCCTAGGCGCTCACCCATCTCCAACCGAAGCTCACTGATTGCTTTTCTAGTTCTCTCTTCTGCCCCTGCTAAAATCAGTACTAAATCGCCGGGATGGGCACTTGCTGCTACGGCAATGGCTTTTATTTTTTCTTGATCATAAAACTTATCGATACTGCTTTTGCAAGTTCCATCAGCATTGTATCGAATAGTTGCCAACCCTTTCATTCCAATCTGAGGGCGCTTTACCCACTCCGTTAATTCATCTGTTTGTTTTCGGGTGAACTCCGCAGCCCCTGGAATGGCAATAGCCAGCACGGTTTCTGCCTCGTCAAATACATTAAAGGAAGCTCCCTCAATTAAGTTGCGGCTGTCGTTCCGATCCTGAAAAACGGAGGAAGGTTTTTTTAAATTGAGGATAGGAATTTCAAATCGAATATCTGGTTTGTCATTCCCAAATTTCCACATGGCTTCCTCCCAAGTCATACGCGCTACCGGGTCTGTGTAGGAAATTCCTTTCACTTCCTGGAAGATGTGCTTGATCAAGCCTTCAAACATATTGAGAATGTCCTCTTGTTCTACAAAGGACATTTCACAGTCAATTTGAGTGAACTCCGGTTGTCTGTCAGCACGGAGATCCTCATCTCGAAAACATTTTACAATTTGGTAGTAGCGGTCATAGCCACTTACCATCAGTAATTGCTTGAATGTTTGTGGAGATTGTGGCAACGCGTAGAATTGCCCAGGATTCATTCGGGAGGGAACTACAAAATCACGTGCGCCTTCCGGAGTAGATTTGATCAGGAATGGCGTTTCAATATCCAGGAAATTTTGCTGATGTAAATAATTACGAGCAGCCCTATTCACGGCATACCGCAACTCCAGATTTTGTCTAACGGGATTTCTTCTTAAATCTAAAAAACGATACTTCATGCGAAGATCGTCCCCACCGTCGGTGTCGTCTTGGATTGTAAAAGGAGGAACGGCGGCACGATTTAATATGGAGTAGGATTGAACATCTATTTCAACTTCTCCAGTGGGTAGCTGTGTGTTTTTATTACTACGTTCAATGACTGTTCCATTCACCTGGAGTACAAACTCGCGTCCTAATGGATTCGAATCTAGTTGTGAGTTAATCGTTTCACCAAACAGCAACTGCGTAACTCCATAGCGGTCTCTCAAATCAACAAACGTGATGGCACCATATTTTCTAACAGTTTGCACCCAACCCGCTAACTGCACATTTTTTCCCTTGTCTTGTAAACGTAATTCTCCACAGGTATGCGATCTATACATAATCTTTCGGCAGTTAAGGTTTCAGAGGGTGGTGGTTCTTTTTAATTTAATTTCTCGAGGGCGCTGAATGAGGTAATAATGTAGCAAGATCACAGATCCAATAATAAAGGGGATCATAGAAAGTTGTTTTCCGGTGAGCCACCCCAAAAAAATAGTTTCATCTTGCTTAATAAATTCCATGATCATCCAGGTGGAGTTAGCGCAAATCCAAAAAGCTACGGCCAGGTTATGGGCTAATTCGGAATGAATATGACGGGTTCTCCATGAAATAAAAAGGGCTACGAGCAGTGTGGGAACAATCATTGCAATTCCCAGCACTTTCCATCCCATACACCAGCTCATATCTTTTATGATCCAAAATACAATATGAAGGTTCTCCATACGTCTGAATCGCGCCGGAATAGAGTAGATAGTTTCTTGGGGGTTTTGCATAGGTAACTTCGATGCGGAAAGGTAAGAAAAACAGCCCTTTTTATTGAAAACGAGTCCAATTAGCCTCCGGGTCAATGACGGTTCCCTTTACTAAATTTTCTACTAACTGATGGGCAAAGTAGGGGGCTAGCGAACAGCCTTTGGTACCCAATCCATTGAGTAGACCCCATTTTTTTTCGGGCGAATCAAAACCTACCAGCGGTCTTCTTTCCATAGTACCCATCCGAATTGCAGCACGCTGTTCCACTACTTCAAAAGGAATGGCCAGCCACTTCTCCAAGGCACTTACCGTTTGTTCTTTAAAGGAGCTGGTTGGGTTAGCATGATCAAAGCTCCACTCATAACTAGAGCCAGCCCACCAATACCCGGGACTGCTCAG
>CAIRNW010000120.1 GCA_903879995.1 uncultured Bacteroidota bacterium | reverse complement strand
AATAATATTTCTGTACTGAGCAATGTTTGTTGTAGTTGATCAAAAAGTTGTCTGTTCTTTAAAAAGGCGCCTGCAGACCCCTTGCCTTCTTGTAAGGAGTTGGTAATCTCTTTCAAATTTTCAATCACAACTCCCAAAGTGTCGAACGTATTTTTTAAGGGTAGCGATGCGAGTGTAGCGGTGAATTTTGAAGTATTATTTGCCGTTTGCTCAATAGACGCTGCACTTTTATTGAGTTGTTTTGTGAGTGCAGTAATGTTGTCTAAAGACTGATTAACAGGACCATTCTCGAGCAAATAGTTATTGAGCGCTGCACTTGCTAAATTCAGATTGGCAATTGTTTCCTGAATATCTTTTCTGGTACTTGCGTTCAACAAGTCATTTACGCTAGCCAATGTTTTTTTAAGTGAATCAAGTATACCTCGTACACTACTGATGGTTGGATCAAGCTGCGCTTTCACATCTCCTAATAGTCCGGATTCTAACCTGGTTTGTATGGTGTCGCCATCCTGGAGCATTTTGGTGTTGTTTCCTCTTTCAATTACAATAAATGAGGAGCCAACCAGGCTGGAGGCAATGTACGCAACAGAGTTAATTGGAATATTAATATCTCGGGTAAGATTGATGGTTACAACAATGGCACTTACATCTTTATCTTTTTCCTGTTTTTGGTAAACAGTTCCTACAGGTAGACCATTGATTTTAACCTCGTTTGATTTTTCAAGGCTGCCCAAATCGGTGAATACGGCGTATATTTTTTTTGAGGGAGCAAAGAGGTCCTTGCCTTTTAAATAATTAAACCCAATAAATAGTAGGGCTAAGGCAATGATCGTTAATGCACCTACTTTTGTTTCATTGGATACTTTCATCTCTTGGTTAATTTGTGTTTTTCCTCGACCGCCTCAAGAAAGGAGCGGGTAGAAGCTTGGGTAGTACTATTGGTTGAAGCGTTTTCTGGTTGTTGCTTTTGTTCAAGCCATGTTAAGTAATTCTTTAATCCCCTGACCATGCAGACAGAAAGCTCCTCTTGTCCCGCTTCGCTGTTAAGATAGTCCTCCTCCTCTGGGTTGGAAATAAATCCTGTTTCCACCAACACACTTGGCATAGCAGTAGCTTGTAACACCCAAATCCCGATTCCACGTTGACGAACATCTCTGTCTACTCTTCCCACTTTTGCAAATTCATCTTGTATAAAACCAGCTAGTGTAGCACTTCTTTTGAAATACTGCTTTGTTTTGAGAAGTGAAATTGCAATGAACTCAGGTGAATTAACGTCAACACCTCCATAGTTCTTTTCGAAATTTTCTTCTTGTAGCATCGGCGCATTTTCAATAATGGCCAGCTCTTTGTCCTCGCTTCGGTGGGCCCCCCAAATGTAAGTTTCTGTTCCTTTTGCTTCACTGGGCAGGTTAGTGTACTTGTACTGAGGAACTCTTTTTGTTCGCTTTTTTCTACTGGCGCCTTTCCCGGTGTAATAGGTAACAGTTTTATAGCCTACAATCGAGGCTACTCTCTTACCACGTGCTGCATTAACATGTATGCAGAGATAAAGATCCCCTTTGTTTTCATTGGCAAATTTAGCGCGATCGTGAAGTTCGGGATACGTATCTGTGGTGCGGGTGTATATTACCCTCAATTCAGGGAACTCTTTGGAGATAATGGCGCCAAGTTTTAGGGAAACGGCCAAACAAATATCTTTTTCATAACTAAACTGCCCCTTGGCACCATGATCTTTTCCGCCATGTCCTGGATCTATCACAACGGTTCCAATAACTTTTTTAGCGTTAGACTTATTGGCATTT
>CAIRNW010000119.1 GCA_903879995.1 uncultured Bacteroidota bacterium | reverse complement strand
CATGCGTGGGTAAGACGTAGGTACAATAGCCGGCGATCTCCTTTTGATGATTAGCTCCCATTTCGATTACAGCAATCTCCGCATCTTTTTGAACGCGCAATAAAGTAAGGGGGATGCCAATGTGATTATTCAGGTTCCCTTGTGTTGTATAGGTGCAAAAACTGCTTGCCAACACCGCGTTGACCAATTCTTTAGAAGTGGTTTTCCCATTGCTGCCAGTGATGGCAATAAAAGGGATATTGAATTGTTGACGATGAAATTTTGCCAGTTGCTGTAGTGTGGTTAATGTGTTTTCAACCACAATGGTTCGTTCATCTATGTAGGCGGTTGCATCATCAATGATAGCAAGTGCGGCACCGGCTTCCAGTGCTTTTTTTGCAAATTGGTTCCCATTGAAATTCTCTCCACGTAATGCAAAAAAAATACAACCCGGTTTTAATTGACGGGTATCAGTTTCTACATGGGGGTATTGTTGGAATAAGGCATAGAGCGATTCAATAGACATAATGCAAAGTTACTTGGACCTCCATAAAAAAACCCTCCGAAAGGGGAGGGTTTTCTATTCTAGAAAAAATATTCTTAACGCTTTTGTCTTTTTGTTGGAAAGTATTGTCCTGTTTTGCGCTTGTTCCCAAGTTCGGGGCTTCCCACGCGGTTCATAGCACAACGGAAACCGATGGTAGCGGCAGAGAGATCTTCTTCTAAATGTCTACGTGCACCAGGGCTTAACCAATAAGCGCGGTCGTTCCAGCTACCTCCTTTAAATACTTTGGAGCGTTCAGGGTCCAACAGTGTTGAAGTTCCATATGCGTAGGCAGCTGAAGATAGGGAGTCACCATCGAGGTAATTAATTACATTACCTTTTTGATAATTTCTTCTGTTACGCGCATCAGCTTCAGTTACTTCTAACATTTTTACACGTCCTAATGAATCTTTTTCATAACGAGCAGAAGGATCCAAGGTGGTAGAGTCTGCTACATAGAGCTTCATGAACTTATTACCACGGAAAGGAGCGGGTTGATCGTCAAAATCTAAATTGGAAAGTGGACGATAGGTATCCTCTACCCACTCACTCACATTACCCGCCATGTTATAGAGTCCAAATGCATTTGGGTAATATGATTCTACCGGGGCGGTATAGAAAGAGCGGTCATTCAAGCCACCAGCTACTCCCGCATTGTCTCCACTTCCTCTCTTAAAGTTGGCATAAAACTGACCTTGCAAACTTCCTCTGCGGTTTTCACGAAGACCATTCACATTTTGTGCCCACGGATAAACTTGTTTATTGGATTGTAATTCCTCACCACGTTTTCCTTCTTTCAAACTAGTACGTGGATTTTGTCCAATTAAGCCATAGGCTGCATATTCCCACTCTGCTTCGAATGGAAGACGGTATTCTGGACTCACAATTCCTGATTCCAAAGAGGGTTGTTGTGGAGCGCGGCCACGGCTGGCGCGCATGGCTTTGCCGGGAGGCGCAGTGTAAAGCCCGAGCAGATAAGAACGAGTGTTAAAATTGTTATCGCCTTGTTGAGCGCCTGGTTTTAAATTGTTCTTATTGATGTATCCTTTCTCTACCAGGGTAGATTCGTTATAGCGATCTGTTCTCCATAAACAAAAATCTTTCGCCTGCTTCCAGCTTACACCCACAACCGGGTAATAATTGAAGGCAGGGTGACGAAAATAAAGTTCAACGGAGGGTTCATTGTAGCTGAGTTCGCTTCTCCAAACTAGCGTATCTGGGAGTGCGCCTTCTACAATTTTTACATTCTCAGGATCAGAAGGATCAAATATTTTGGCCAACCAGAAAATGTACTCGCGGTAGTGCACGTTGGCCACTTCTGTACGATCCATGTAAAAGGAAGGAACAGAAACACGACGGGGGATATTATTCCAGTCTCCCATTACATCTTCTTCCGTTTGTCCCATGGTGAAGGTTCCTCCCTCTACAAAAACTAAACCGGGTCCGGTGGCCTGGTCTTTAGCCTGGGCAACCTGAAAACCACCTTTTTCATTGTAGTTCCAGCCTGTAACACTTGACTTGGGGGATTTTTTTGCAAAAATTCCTTTGCCTTTGCAGGAACTGAGCAATACAAAACCTGACAGGGCCAGGAGAATAAAAATTGGACGTTGCATTTGTAGCATAAAGCTTCGATTGGTATTGTCTAACGCAGGTTTAAGTCGGGATATTGCCCCGGTTCTTTTCCCTTGATTTACAGGGCTTGCGAATTTAAGTAGTTTGAGGCAAATACAAATTCTGCCCCCTTTTATTTTTTTAAGACCTAATTTGTTTCAAGTCAATGGTTTATGTAAAATTTGGAGGAAAGAAGAATTTTTAAAAAAAAGGTTAATTTTAACAATATAATTGAAATAGAGGCGTTTACCCTCTGTCGGAGTCTTCTAATTAGGAAGAAAATCTATACGGAAGTTGCTCATTATGACCGATTTCCCGAAGTTTGAAAAAAATTCCTTTTTGGAGGGCTTTTTGATCAAAAACGCTATATTTACACACTATTAAAAATTTTCTAATGAGACTAACTGCCTTAAAACTGACTGCCAGCATCCTGCTATTATGTGGTCTGACTGCAAATGTTAACGCGCAGACTGACCCAATCAATGTGGTTACCACTGCCGTTCCTTTCCTTCGTATTTCTCCTGACGCTCGTTCAGGTGGTATGGGTGAAATGGGAGTAGCTACTTCTCCAGATACTTACTCTGCTATCTGGAACGTTGCAAAAGTTGCTTTCAACACATCTGATGCACGTATCTCTGCTACTTACACTCCTTGGATGAAGGACCTTGTAAACGATGTTTACCTGGCTTCTGTTACAGGATTTAAGAAATTAGACGACAATCAGGCTTTGTCTGCTTCTGTTCGTTATTTCAGCCTTGGCAACATTCAGTTCACTGATTTCACAGGTGCTCCTCTGGGAACAGAACACAGACCTCGTGAGTTTGGTGTTGATCTTGGTTATTCTCGCAAACTTTCTGATAAAAGTGGTGTAGGTATCACTTTGAAATACATCAACTCAGATTTGACTGGTGGATTGACTAATGGTAGCACTACTTATAAGACTGGTTCTTCCGTAGCAGCTGACCTTGCTTACTACCATGATGGTAAGAAGAATGGTACTGGTCTTGCTTGGGGTGCTGTTCTTTCTAACTTAGGTGCTAAGATTGCTTACACTAGCAATGCCGATGCAAAGGATTTCATTCCTGCTAACCTTGGTTTAGGTTTGAACTATACTAAAAAGTATAACAATACTAACACACTTTCTTTCGGTGCTGAGTTGAATAAGCTTCTTGTTCCTACACCTCCCGGTGCTGGTGCAACTGCTGCTGACCTTGCTGCATACAGAAACAAGAGTGTAGTGGGTAGCTGGTTCAGTTCATTGGGAGATGCTCCTGGTGGATTTGGCGAGGAAATGAAAGAAGTTTCTGTAGGTGCCGGTGCTGAGTGGAACTACAATGGTCAGTTCTTCTTCCGTGGTGGTTATTTCTACGAGAACAAAACAAAAGGAGATCGTCGTTATTTCACAACAGGTCTTGGTGTGAAGTACAATGTATTCCATTTCAACTTTGCTTATTTGATTCCTTCTGGTAGTGGTGTTAACCGTAACCCACTTTCCAATACACTCCGTTTCCAGGTTTCATTTGATTTGGGCGGTAAAAAGTAATTATAGCGTTTACTAGTCAAAAAGGCCTCGGATTACCGGGGCCTTTTTGTTTATTTGCACTAAATACAACACATGTCATTTCGCATCGGTACCGGAATCGATTTTCATCAGTTGGCGGAGGGTTCTGCACTATGGATTGGGGGCGTGCATATTCCTCACCACAAAGGTGCTGTGGGACATAGTGATGCGGATGTTTTATTACATGCAATCTGTGATGCATTACTGGGGGCATTAGCCTTGGGTGATATTGGTGAACATTTCCCTAATACTGATCCCGCATACAAAGGAATAGATAGTAAAATATTGCTTTCAAAATGTGTGGAAATGATCCATGCTAAGGGTTATCGGGTGGTCAATGTGGACGCAACCTTGTGTTTGGAAGCACCAAAAATTAGGCCCTATGTAAAATCGATGCAAGCAGCGATTGCTCCTTTGATGGCCATTGCACCCGATGCTGTATCTGTTAAGGCTACTACAACTGAAAAAATGGGATTTGCAGGTAGGGAAGAAGGATTGATGGCCACGGCTACTGTACTGCTTCAGCAATCCTGACAAACCCAACCTATATTTGCGCGATGTCCGCTCTGCCTATTAAGATCGTTAATCGTTCGTCCAACCCCCTTCCTTCCTACGCTACGGAGGCATCTGCTGGCATGGATATTCGTGCTGATCTAACTGCTTCCGTTCAATTAAACCCCGGAGAGCGGAAATTAATTCCAACAGGACTTTTTATCGAATTACCCGTTGGTTATGAAGCACAGGTGCGGCCCAGAAGCGGATTAGCGCTCAAACAAGGTATCACCTGTCTTAACTCACCGGGCACAATCGATGCAGATTATCGAGGTGAAATTGGTGTGATCTTGATTAATCACTCTGGTGAAACACAAGTCATACAACCCGGAGATCGCATTGCACAGTTGGTGGTGCAACCGGTAACAAATTGTAATTGGGTACCCGTATCTGAATTAGCTGATTCCGCACGTGGCCATGGTGGATTTGGTCACACAGGAGTAAAATGAATGATAACTATGCGAATTGTAGTGGTGCTTTTATTGTTGGGTACTTTTTTTACGTCCTGTCGGAGTACAAAAAAAATCCAGACAGCCTTAGTGAAAAAGGATACTATCCAGGTAAATATTCTTTCTGATTCAGAGCGGGCTCGTTTAGACTCTATCGCTTTTATCAAAGAGCAGTATACGCAATTACAATCCAGGCGTATTCAGTATACCACTTTCAATGCAAAGTTGGATGTGGATTATGAGGACGGCACTGGCCAGCAATTAAATCTCAATGCGCAATTGCGCATGTACAAAGACAGTTTGATTTGGGCTTCCATCACTGCTATTTTAGGTATTGAGGGGTTGCGGGCTTATATCACCAAGGATTCGGTTAAGATCTTGGATAAGCAGAATAAGGTTTACATCGCTCGCAGTGTAGGCTACTTGACTGAGGTAACCGCATTACCGCTGGATCTTACATCACTCCAGGATTTGTTGATCGGGAATCCGGTTTTTTTAGACACAACCTTACAGGCTTATAGCAAAGGCAATGGAACTATCTCTTT
>CAIRNW010000118.1 GCA_903879995.1 uncultured Bacteroidota bacterium | reverse complement strand
GAAGTATCATGGATGATGATGCTAAAAAGTACTGGTGTCAGTGAGTAGGTTAAAAGAATTCCTGTTATGGCTAATAGTAGTCCAATTAAAATCCCCTGACTAAATAATTTACCTACTTCCTCTGGTCTATTTTCTCCTGCTCTTCTTGCAATAAGTGTCTGTAGTCCATTATTAAGCCCATACCCAATCGCTGCAAAAATTAAATAATAAACACCTGTAATTCCCGCTACAGCCAGCGCGATGGGATCTTCTTTAAAATGGCCGAGAAATATGTTGTTGATCACAAAATTTAATTGTGGAATCAAAATGGCCAAGCTAATGGGCAGCGCCATCTTAATTATCGCTTTATTGTTAACCTCAACTTGTAGGGGGGATGACAAACTGGATTGCATGTTGGGCAAACCTACAATTATTTAATTTTAAGTAACATTGCACTACTGAATAACTTTTTTGTGAAGCTTCTCTTTTCTTACCCGCCTACATCACACTCCGCCGATAAGCTACTACTCTCGCTGCTCTTTGGTCAGCATATGGCAGCTTATCTTTGGATAGATCCTTTGACACAACAGCCCGTTAAGGGAGCATTCTTTCAGCTTGAGAATTGGGATAGCGAATCTTTTATTGACAACTTCCTTACTGAATGCGGTCATGATTCTGATACGCCCTTTTCTGTTCAGGTTTGCTTTGATGCGCCCCAAATTACACAAATGCCCGTAGCGCAGTACGAACGTTCAAAACTGGATTTATTGCAAAAAGTCACCTATCCGCACCAAAACACTTTGCTTTTTTTACACGAGTCTTTTGCCAACTGGCAATTTTATTTATGCTACGCGGTTCCCACTATTTTATTTCGAACATTAGAGTCTAGGTTTTCAGATTTAACCTATTATCATGCCATCAAAGGACTGTTAAAAGATAGCTCAGCCAACCAAGACGCTGGAGTCATTCATCTACATGTGGGTATTGACCAGGTTTTAATTGTATTATCTCGAAGTAGTCGATTACTTTTTACAGGTTATTTTAACTACCAGCACGAGATGGATATTGTATATTATCTACTACGATTAACTGCTGCCCATGGTTTATCTACTGATACAGTTCAATTATTATTAGCGGGATTGGTTGATCCAGCCTCACGCTTATTTGAAGAGATTTCAAATTATTTCCTGCATGTCCAAACTACCGACAACTCTCTTCGTTTTGATACGGAAGCCTTACCCGCTCATTATTTTACCTTGCTGACAAATAACCCTGTATGCGCATCATAAGTGGAAATTTGGGTGGTCGAAGGTTCTCGCCACCCACTCATATGCCACATACGCGACCCACTACGGATATTGCTAAAGAGGGGCTATTTAATATACTGCAGAACCGAATTGATTTTACAAGTATTAACTCATTGGATTTGTTTGCGGGTACTGGTAGTATAAGTTACGAGCTTGCTTCCAGGGGCGTGCAAGAATTGACACTTGTTGAAAAAGATACTCAGCAAGTTCAGTTTATTAAAAAAACATTGACCAGTTTTGAAATTCAAAATGCTACTGTTGTGAAACAGGATGTTTTTCAATTCCTACAGCATTGTACAAGATCTTATGATTTTATTTTTGCGGGCCCGCCTTATGCGCTTACTACTATTGATGAATTGCCAACGATCATAATCAACAGGAAATTGCTTGCCCCGGGTGGTTTATTTGTTCTAGAGCATACACCTCGAAACGATTATCATTCCTTTTTAGGATTTGAACGAGAGCGTAACTATGGTACAACTGTTTTTAGCTTCTTCGTACCTTAGCATTCATACATGTTCTATAACTTTTTTTTACGATCCTTTCGACTGTTGTTGTTGCCACTCTCGATTTTGTTTTGGGCTGTACTTTTCGTACGCGCCTATTTTTATCAAAAGCAATGGTTGCGGTCAGCTACATTTGGTATACCCTTAATTACGGTAGGTAATTTGGCTGTTGGCGGAACTGGCAAATCACCCATGATTGAATACTTGATTGGTCTATTAAAAGACCACTATCATCTTGCCACTTTAAGTCGTGGCTACCGAAGAAGAACAAAAGGTTACGCGTTCGCAACATCCACTTCAACGGCTCTAGAGATAGGGGATGAACCACTGATGCTTTATCGAAAATATCCCACTGTGGCAATAACGGTAGGTGAGGAAAGGCTTTTGGCTATACCTGAACTATTGCATGATTTCCCGGCCACCGATGTAATCTTATTAGATGACGCTTTTCAGCATCGTGCTATTCAAGCTGGGCTTGTTATTTTGTTAACTGAGCAATCGAATTTATTTACTAGGGATTTTTATTTGCCAACTGGGGACTTGCGTGATTTGAAAAGTCGTTATAAAGAGGCCGATATAATTCTAGTTACTAAATGTGATCCAGCCTTATCGGTTGAACAAAGAGAAAGCATCATCCAGGAAATTAAGCCAACCTCCAGCCAGCGAGTTTTTTTTACAAAGCTTAATTATGGAGCGCCTTACCACCTCATTGATAATACGGAGGCTCAACTTTTATTGACCACTGAAGTATTATTGGTAACCGGTATTTCGAATCCAGCGCCTTTGAAAAGTTGGGTGGAACATAACACGGCCTACTACCGGCAACTGCAATATCGTGATCATCATATTTTTACTACAGATGATTTAAATGATATGCAGGCTGAATTTTCAAAACTCACGCCAGGAAAAGGAATGATCCTTACAACCGAAAAAGATGCCGTCCGTCTTGAAAAATTTGAAAAATCAATACAACACCTTCCCTTTTATGTGATTCCTGTTCGTCATGAATTTTTGTTTGACGAGAAAGAGGAGTTTGACAAGCTTGTCAAAAATTTTATAGTAAACTTTCAATTACGCAATTAAGTATGGGAAGAAAAAATTCAAAAAAAAGACCAAGGAAAGAAACCAAAAATCAAAATCCTTTTTGTTAAAAGGCACGTTAGATATTTCTAGAACAGGAATGGGGTATGTGATGGTTGATGGCATTGCAGATGATATTTTGATTAGACCTGGTGATTTTAATGGAGCTATTCATGGTGATTTAGTGGCCGTTGCAATTCGGGAGCGTAAACCAGCGGGACATCGCATGAAGGGCATTGTCAAGACAGTTTTAAAGCGAAAACGTGAGGAGTTTATTGGAGAAATTCAATTAGGCAAAGGCTTTGCTTTTCTGCTCATTGAAACGGATAAGCCCATGCCAGATTTTTTTATTCATCATACTGATCTTAAAGGAGCCAAGCATGGAGACCGCGTGTTGGCACGTGTGATTGATTGGTCTGCTGATCGTGAAAAGAGGCCCCAAGCTGCTGTCATCGAGGTATTACCGCCTGAGCGAATACATGATGCGGCCATGAAGGATATTTTGTTGGAAGCAGGGTTTCCATTACAGTTCTCTGATGAAGCAGTTGAAGAGTCCTTGCGTATTCCAGTGGCTATTACACCGAAAGAAGTTTCCAGCCGAAGAGATTTGCGTGGTTTATGCACTTTTACAATCGATCCCTTGGATGCAAAAGATTTTGATGATGCTTTATCTTTTCAATTGCTTCCTAATGGGCATTATGAAATTGGGATTCATATTGCAGATGTCAGTCATTATATTGAAGAGGGTGGGCAGCTTGATCAAGAATCATTTGCCCGGGGTACATCGGTGTATTTACCGGATCGGGTTAACCCGATGTTGCCGGAGAATATTTCTAATGTTTTATGCTCCCTTCGACCTCAAGAAGATAAATTAACCTTTTCTGTAATTATTGAAATGAAACCCAGTGGAGCCATCATTAAGAAGTGGCTTGGTAAAACTGTAATTCACTCCTGTCATCGATTTACCTATGAGGAAGTTCAAGCCATTTTAGAGGAAAAAGAAGGTTTGTTCAGTAAAGAATTGCTGCAATTACACACTTTTGCTCAGCAAATGCGTACACAACGTATACGAAATGGAGCCATTAATTTTTCGTCACAAGAGGTTCGATTTAAATTGAACGAGTTAGGAGATCCAGTTGGTATAATGGTAAAGGAAAGTAAGGAATCCCACCAGTTGATTGAAGAGTTTATGCTCTTAGCCAATCGTATTGTAGCGGAGAAAATTGCTGCTTCGCAGGTAGAGGGAAAACCTGTTCCTTTTCCGTACCGGATTCATGATGATCCGGATGAGGAGCGGTTAATTCCTTTCATAGAATTTGCCAGAAAATTTGGTCACGAATTTGATCGTTCTTCTTCCGCAGCAATAGCCGCATCATTCAATCAGTTACTATCTACTGTACAAGGAAAGCCTGAACAGCATGTATTAGAGCAGTTGGGTATTCGTACCATGGCAAAAGCTCGATATACTACTGAAAACGTGGGGCATTATGGACTTGGATTCGAACATTATTGTCACTTTACTTCTCCGATACGTCGTTACCCGGATATATTGGTACATCGTGTATTGTTTTCACTGTTAAACCAGCAGCCCCGGATCGATAAAAAAATGGAAGAAAAGTGTAAGCACACCAGTGACCGGGAAAGAGCAGCTATGGAGGCGGAACGTGCAGCCAACAAATACAAGCAAGTGCAGTACATGAAAAATTTTCTGGGTGAGGAGTTTGAAGGGGTAATCAGTGGGGTGGCTCATTTTGGTTTTTGGGTTGAAACGGTTGAGCACAAATGTGAGGGGCTCGTTCATTTAAGTTCATTGAGTGAGTATGATGATTTTAGATTAATTGAAACGGACTATTGTTTGCTTGGCATGCGTAGTGGCAGAAAGTTTAGAATGGGGGACAAATTATGGATCAAAGTAATAGCCGCTAACCTTACTAAGCGACAATTAGATTTTGAATGGGTACTAGCTGCCGAAAAATCAAAGTAAACTAATCCATAGCTAATTAAAATAAGCTAACTTTCCGCTATGCAATCCTTTGCTCAGTTAGCCACGCAATTCAATCACTTTTTTGAACGCGAACATTTTCCAGCTTCTCCCGCAAGTTTATATGCTCCTAATCATTATTTCTTGCAACTTGGCGGTAAGCGAATACGCCCCGTGCTTTGTTTGATGGGAAATGAACTTTTTTCATCTATACATCCTTCTGCTTGGGACGCGGCAACTGCCATAGAGCTTTTTCACAATTTTACGCTCATACATGACGATATCATGGACAAAGCCCCTCTTCGTAGAGGGGTACAGACTGTTCATGAGAAATTTGGAAACAATACAGCGTTATTAGCGGGTGATGTAATGATGATTAAAGCCTATGAATATTTGAGTAAGGTTTCTGATGCCTCCTTGTCTTCCATTCTTACTTTATTCAATAAAACAGCCATTGAGGTTTGTGAAGGCCAGCAATTAGATATGGATTTTGAGCAACAGTCACAAGTTTCATTAGCGGCCTATTTAGAAATGATAGAGAAAAAGACCTCAGTGTTGCTTGCGGCTTCTTTGATGATCGGCTCAATTCTTGGAGGAGCCGGAGAAAGAAATCAGCAACTTTTATATTCGTTTGGGCTTAAGCTTGGACTAGCTTTTCAGGTGCAGGATGACTATCTGGATGCGTTTGGTGATCCCGCTAAATTCGGAAAACAGGTTGGGGGAGATATTTTGGCAGATAAAAAAACATTCCTTTTGATACACGCTCTCGAGACAGCTGATTCAAATGCAAAAGAGCGATTATCATACTGGCAGGGTCGTCATGAACCCAAAAAAGTGGAGGAAGTACTATCGATTTATAAAAGTTGTCATGTAGACGACTGGGCACTACAATTAAAACAACAATTTCTAGAACAAGCGCTTGCTGACCTTGACCAAATTGCTGTTGTATCGTCCAGGAAACTTCCTTTACAATCGCTGGCAGATTTTTTAATTCAACGTCAGGTTTAACTTTTAAGTAATTACTGTATGGCAGGACTATTCAGGAAAAAATCGCTCACTCAATTACAACAAGAAGGAGAAAGTCATGAGTTTGGATCTGGCCTACGAAAAGTGTTAGGGGTTAGAGATCTCACTTTTATGGGCATTGCTGCAGTAATTGGCGCTGGCATCTTCTCTACTATTGGTTCAGCCGCATATCAAGGTGGTCCTGGTATTTCACTTTTATTTGTAATTACTGCCATAACTTGTGGATTTTCAGCTTTATGCTATGCAGAATTTGCTAGCAGGGTTCCGTTGGCTGGAAGTGCATATACTTATTCTTATGTAGTTTTTGGGGAATTGATTGCGTGGATTATTGGTTGGGCGCTTATTTTGGAATATGCCATTGGAAACATTGTGGTAGCCATCTCCTGGAGCGGTTATTTC
>CAIRNW010000117.1 GCA_903879995.1 uncultured Bacteroidota bacterium | reverse complement strand
ATAATAATTTTATATTTTTTGTTATTGTTAAATCTAAATTATCATTGAACATGACAACATTTTGATCATAAAAAGCTGAAACATAATTTCTACCTTCAAGATATTTTTTTTTCTGATATACCGCCGGTTTAATTATTTTTTCTTTATTAATAATAATGTAATGTACATTGTGTATGATGTCTTGTGGTACACTACATCCACTACATAATATTATCGGCAATTCTAAAGATTTAAAGTGGCTAATTTGTTCTCTTAACAACTGTAATTTTACAGTATCATTGGGATATGAATTTATTAAAATACAATTTTTTTTCATATTTTATATGTGTGAGTATAGAAATCCTTGATGTCCGTTATAAAGTTCGTGAATTATTCTTTGGTTATAATTTCCATCATCAGAAACATAAGGAACACTTTGCAATCTATTTTTAAGATTTTGTTGGAACAACAGACCTAATTTAGGGTCATTTTCTTTTTTTTGTCCGTGAATTTCAATCGAAATATTTTTTATTTTCATCAACTTATCATCAGACAATCCATCAAATACTTCATATTCATGTCCTTCTACATCAACTTTAAGAAAATCTATTGTAACAAATACTTTTTGTTCAAATAAATAGTCTAGTGTGACAGTGTATGTTAATGACTCATCTGAGTAATTGAATTTATCATCTTGTTTATTCCCCATTTTAGACCAAACAGTTGATAATTTATTGAACCCAATTTTATTACTTATACCAAATTGACGCTCGCATTAATCTCAGGAACAACTAACGGTTTATCAGGATCCATTCGCCAAGCTGAGGAATTATCAATCACCGTAATTCCGGCTGCAGCAAATTTTGGCGCCCATTCCAGGGAAGTAGTACCCCCTGCAGAAAATAAAGCAACAGCAGGTTTACTATCGATGGCTGTTTGCATGCCCACCACTTTATATTTTTTCCCGGCAAACGATATTTCTTTACCCACTGATTTTTCAGAGGCAACGGGGATTAATTCCGTTACAGGGAACTTGCGTTCGGCTAAGACCTGTATCATTTTAGTACCCACTAATCCGGTGGCACCCACTACAGCAACTTTCATCTCGATTTAATTTGAATTGCGAATGTAATACGCTGTTGAATTTTTCTGATGAATTCACAGAAAAAAAACAATGGGATGACTTGAAAAATAAATGAACGACTGTTAGTTTTTCTTCTATGAAAAATCAAATTGTCGGAGTATTGATAGGAATAGGATTGCTACATAATTACCTTGTCATGGCGCAACCGCATCATCGATTGATTATCCAGGAGATCATGGCAGATCCCTCCCCGGCGGTTGGTTTACCCGCTTACGAATGGGTTGAAATAAAAAACAACTCTAAAGAAGTGATTGCACTCCAGAATTGGCGTTTTACTGCTGGCTCTTCGTTGAGCAGTTCCTTTCCCCCCTATTTTCTTGCACCGGATAGTTTACTGATTCTTTGTAGCACAGTGGCACAGAGTGCACTTAGCAAATATGGAAAAGCAATGGCGCTCTCTTCTTTTCCCTCACTGAGTAATGAAGGAGAAACTATTTCGCTGCGAGATCCAACAGGTAAAACAGTACATGCGGTCAACTACTCTATTGAATGGTATGAGTTCCCCTGGAAAGCAGAAGGAGGCTGGACCTTAGAAATGACCAACACAAATAATCCATGTCAGGAGCAAAACAATTGGAAAGCCAGCCAGCATGCAGAGGGAGGAAGTCCTGGTCAAAAAAATCAATCCTTTATTGGACCGATAGCACCT
>CAIRNW010000116.1 GCA_903879995.1 uncultured Bacteroidota bacterium | reverse complement strand
GTTGTAATGAAGGAGTATCACATTGCCTCTTTTGGAAATGGTATTGAGCCTTACAATAGCTACCGTCGTACGGGAATGCCTACAAACATGCAGCCTATGTTGAACCCTCAACCAGGTCCATTCATTCGCAGTGTTTGGTATCCTACTGACCACGTAACACTTAACCTTAATGCAAAGCAAAAGACTGATAATACCGTAAAGGTTTTCTGGGATAACGGTTCAGCCAATTGTTTCTAAAACGTTTAAACCATTTCAAATGAAAGCAAAAATTTCTGTACTTGTTTCAGCCTTGTTAGCCCTCGTTTGGTTATCAGGTTGTACCGAGAAAACCGAAAATGACTTTGACCGTTTCATGGCTGGCTTGAGCAACGGTTCTTACCTGAAAGGGAAAGCAACCTTTGACCCAGGAACCAATACATGGGCTGATCAAAGTGTTTTAGGAAACACCTTGGATGCCGGTAATCTTGCGAATACGCGTGTGGGTGTTCGTGTACGCTCTTGGGGTAATGACCCAGTTGTTACGGCCAACATCTATGTTGTACGTAACACCAATGCTAACCAAACGGCTTGGCGCTTTGTTAAAAAGTATACTATTGCTGAGGGAGATACCAGTTACTTTGATATCTATGTTTCAGCGCAGGAAATTGCAACCGCGTTAGGGCTGCAATTGAATGTGAATGCGGGTAACTTTTCTCCTGGAAGTATTTTTACTTGTTATGTAGAAGCTGTTACAAAAGCTGGCAAGAAGTATACAATCAACAATTCGAACTTCTCTGGTAGTGGTGCTAACTTTTATTACTCTGTATTTTCATTCAGAGGAAGTGTGGTTTGCCCCTTCAATCCTGCTGTGATGCCAGGTAACTATGTGGTTGTAACCGACCAGTGGGAAGATTGGTCACCAGGAGATGTGATTCCAAGCCCTATTACTGCCACTACAGCTACTTCAATGTCTACTTTTGGTATTTATCCAAATATGGCATACCCCGGTGCTAATAGTCCTCAAACTTGGACAATTAACGTTAATGCTAGCACTGGTGTAGCTACTGTAACTAATCAGTACTATGGTAAGTATAGCACCAGTCCAAGTGCCACACAATACGCTGTGTCAACTGTTGGAACTGGAAACTTTATTTTCTCTTGTACTAATCCTGTAGTGATGACCATGTTGCTCAATCACCACGTATTTGGAGCGCCTACAGTTTCTGCGGGTCAATACCAATTGACGCTGCGTAAGCAGTAAGCAAACCTAGCTTGATATTTTACAAAAGCCTCCACGCGGAGGCTTTTGTATTTTATGCAACAATTAAACTTAGGAGGGAAATTTTTGCTGGTACTCTTTTTTGCTCAGTACCTGCCCTTTTACTCGAAGCACATAGACATTATCGCTTCCTTTTAATTTGATATAAATCTCTTTTAGAAAAACCTCTTCAGCTCCTGCATTGTAGGTCACGCTGAGTTGGGCTTGTTGACCGGGGGTTATACTGTTGCGACTAATTTTAGGGGTGGTGCATCCGCAACCAGCCCAAGTTTTTTCAATTTCTATTTTCTTCTTGCTGGTATTGGTAATTGTAAAGGAGCAAGTAGCGGGCACCCCTAATTGCAAGAAGCCAAAATTGTGTACTCCCTTATTGAAGCGGATTTGATTTACTTCATTGGCAGGGGACTGTGCCAATATAATGTTGGTGCAAAGTGGGATGATAAGGGTAATCAGAGGCTTCATATACATGCTAATTCACAGTTCCTCCGGGGTATTGCTCAAGGGCTTTCTCCAGACAGTCCATAGCTGCCGCGATAGAAGTCAGGTTGAGGACATAGGCAAGCCGTACCTCTTGCTTGCCGAGCCCAGCAGTGCCATAGAAGCCCGTGGCCGGGGCCAACATGAGCGTCTGTCCCTCATGGGAAAAAGACTCTAGCAGCCATTGACAAAACAGATCACTATCATCGATGGGAAGTTTGGCAATTGCATAAAAGGCTCCTCCAGGGTTGGGGCAAAAAACACCTGGTATCTGATTCAATCTTTTTACAAGAAGGTCACGACGGGCCTTATATTCAGCCTTTGGGCCATCAAAAAAATCGGCTGGTAGATCCACTGCGGCCTCTCCCATGATTTGAGCAAGTCCAGGAGGGCTTAAACGAGCTTGAGCAAATTTCATGGCCGTTGCATACACCTCTTTATTGCGAGTAATAAAGGCACCTATGCGGGCCCCACAAGCACTATAGCGTTTAGATATAGTGTCCATAACTACTACTTGTTTCTCCAAGCCCTTTAGGGATAGAGCGCTCATCGCTTCACCTGTGTAGCAAAATTCGCGGTACGCTTCATCACTAAATAAATAAAGATCATGTTTACTACAGAGTTTTCCTAAGGCCTCCATTTCCTCATCACTATAGAGGTAACCCGTGGGATTATTGGGGTTGCAGATAAGGATTGCTTTGGATTTTGAAGTCAATACTTTTTCAAAAGCATCGATAGGGGGTAAAGCAAACCCGTTTTCTATGGAAGAGGTAATGGGTACCACTTTCACGCCCGCTGCACAGGCAAATCCGTTGTAATTGGCATAGAAAGGTTCAGGCACAATTACCTCGTCGCCGGGATTCAAACAGGCAAAAAAACCAAATTGAATCGCCTCACTTCCTCCGGCTGTGATCATGATTTCCTCATGCGTCAGGGAAATGCCGGCTTTACCATAATACTCCACTAATTTTTTTCGGTAACTCTCATTACCCGCACTATGACTGTACTCCAAAACAGGAATAGTAGCATGACGAACTGCATCTAGGATGGCGGGTGGTGTTTCAATGTCGGGTTGCCCAATATTGAGATGAAACACCTTTATCCCTTTCTTTTTTGCAGCCTCTGCAAAAGGGACTAGTTTTCTGATAGGAGAGGGCGGCATCTG
>CAIRNW010000115.1 GCA_903879995.1 uncultured Bacteroidota bacterium | reverse complement strand
GTTCTTCAACAAATAAAGGATCCTACGGTTCAACAACAAATTGAGCAATACAAAAAAACAAACCAGCTTCGATGGTTCATCGAAAAATATCAACTCTTGTTGGGAGCAGGAATCGTGGGCTTACTATGCTGGCTAATAAGTTCGCTCGCTTAAAAAACTACCGGTACCTTTGCATCCATGCATTATTGCTCGGTTGAAAAAATTTCCAAAAGTTACGGAATACAGCCCCTATTCGAAGAGCTGAGTTTTCATATTAACGAAGGTGATCGAATAGCCCTGATTGCTAAAAATGGAACGGGCAAGTCCACCCTCCTCAAAATCTTAGCGGGTAAAGAACATCCAGAAGCCGGTAAAATTTGGATGCACAAAGAAGTCACTGTGATCTTTTTTGAACAAAACCCATCTCTAGAGGAAGATAAAACTGTGGCAGAGAATATTTTTTTTCATGATCATCCGGTCATGAAAGCCATCCAACAATACGAGTTTGCCGTTGCCACTGATCATGCAGAAGAACTGGAGCAGGCAATCAGTAAAATGGATGAATTACAGGCCTGGGATGCGGATGCGAAAGTGAAACAAATTTTAAGCAAATTAAATATCAAACACCTGGACAAACCCGTAGGGATATTAAGTGGGGGACAACAGAAAAGAGTGGCGCTGGCAAAAACGTTGATAGATATTGGTTTTGGTAATAAAAAGGTGTTATTAATTATGGATGAACCTACCAACCACCTTGATGTTGAAATGGTGGAATGGATGGAAAATTATTTAAGTCGAGAAAATACAACACTTCTATTAGTAACCCACGATCGGTATTTTCTAGACACTGTCTGTCAGGAAATTTGGGAGCTAGAGCGTGGGAGGCTATATACTTACCAAGGGGATTATGCAAATTATTTAGAACGCAAATCCGCGAGGATGGAAAGCGAATTAGCCACCGCTGCAAAAACCAAAAACCTCTATCGCCGGGAATTAGAGTGGATGCGAAAGCAACCTCGCGCGCGAACGGTAAAAAGCAAGAGTAGACAAGACCGATTTGGACAAATTGAAAAAGAGGCAAAGCAGAATTATACGGAGCAAACCTTACAGCTCCAACTAAAAATGAATCGGCTGGGTGGCAAAATTCTGGAATTAAAAAAAGTTTATAAATCCTACGGTACACTACCAATCTTAAAAGGATTTGATTACACCTTCAAAAGAGGTGAAAGAATTGGTGTAGTGGGTCCTAACGGAGTAGGCAAATCTACCTTTTTGCATCTCCTGCAAGGACTTGAAGCCGCTGATAGTGGAAAAATTAATGTTGGAGAGACCATTGTTTTTGGGTACTACTCACAACAAGGCCTTCAGCTGAAAGAAGATAAACGTGTCATTGAATTTGTGAAATCGATAGCCGAGAACTTCCCCTTGGAGAAAGGAGGCTCACTAACGGCCGCACAATTTTTAGAGCTATTTCTGTTTGAACCAGATAAACAGCACACATTTATTAGTAAACTAAGTGGAGGGGAGAAAAGAAGATTGCATTTACTATCTGTATTGTTTAAAAATCCAAACTTTTTGATTTTGGACGAACCCACCAACGACCTGGACTTACCTACTCTTAGTGTATTAGAAAATTTCCTACTGGAGTTCCCGGGGTGCTTGTTGATTGTTTCACACGATCGCTATTTTATGGACCGGCTCGTGGATCATCTTTTTGTGTTTACGGGTGAAGGGCAAATCAAAGATTTTCCTGGTAACTACTCTCAATACAGAGAGGAGAAAGCTCAAATTAACACACTGAACAAAGAGTCGATTTCAGGAAAAAGTAACTTACCTGCTTCCCCAGCGAATATTCCCAAAAATGGCACTGAAAACCGAATCAGCTACAAGGAGAAAAGAGAATTTGAGCAATTAGAAAAAGAGATGGAGCAATTAGCGGAGCGCAAGGATCAACTTACTACAAAACTTAATGAGGTAAACTTACCATTTGAAATATTGCAAGAAACTGCGCTAGAGTTGGAGAAAACGATACAACAACTGGATCAAAAAGAAATGCGCTGGCTGGAACTGAGTGAAAAAATATAGGTCTACTCTTCTAAATAGTCCAAATCCTTATGAAAAGTTTCTCGGGTAAGAGCAGCCGCAAGCAGCGTGATTGACATGATGATAACACCTGTATAGATACCAGCATCCACATATCCCAAATTTGGAAGCCCCTCCAACCATTTGAATAAAGGCAAAATAAAAATAGCCAGCATGCCACGTACCATATTAGGAATAGTGGTAGCAGCCGTGGCTCTTAAATTAGTTCCAAATTGTTCGGCACCCATTGTTACAAAAATGGCCCAGAAACCCGTTCCAAAACCTAATCCAGCACATATCCAATAAAGTTGAGCGGCTGTTCCCTCCCACAGTAACGTGAAATAGGCTACCATAAAAAATATAGTGATGCCATAAAAAATGAATAGTGCTTTTTTCCGGCTTTGCAACTTTTGACTAATTAATCCAATTAAAATATCTCCCAAGGAAATGGCAGCATAAGCAAACATAATCGCCTTGCCTGGATCAATTTTTTCAACAATGCCAAACTCCTTTGCAAAATCATTTGAAAAAGTAACTAAAATACCAATCACAAACCAAGTGGGGAGTCCTATAAAAATGCCTAAGACATACCGTTTGAATCGATCAGCATTAGTGAAGAAAGAAAGAAAATTACCCCTGTCTACTTTTTGTGTTTTAACCTGGTTATAGAGACCAGATTCAAAAACTGAAATACGAAGAAGAAGTAATAAAATTCCCAGGCCCCCTCCAATAAAGTAACAAGTGCGCCAATCAAAAAGCTCTTTCATAAAAAAAGCAAGTACCGCCCCCGTAAGGCCAATACCCGCTACCAAAGAGGTTGCTACACCCCGCTTTGCTTTTGGAACGATCTCCGCTACAAGTGTAATACCGGCACCCAATTCTCCCGCTAATCCCAATCCTGCAATAAAACGAATCCATTTGTATTGCTCAACAGTCTCTACAAAACCATTAGCAATATTAGCCAGCGAATAAAGTACAATTGATCCAAACAAAACACTAAGTCTACCCTTTTTATCTCCAATAACACCCGATACGATCCCTCCCAATAAAAGTCCCCACATTTGCCACTGAAGAATTTGTTCCCCGCTGGCTTTTACTTCAGCAGGCGATAAGCCTAAGGCTTCTAAGCTTGGTACGCGAATGATTCCAAACAACAATAAATCATAGATGTCCACAAAATATCCAAGCGCCGCAACCACAACTGCTAGATTAAAAATGGAGTGTTTTTGATTCATACAGTAGTTATGATTTATCGTCTGCAATTTTACCCCAAATCATTTTGAAAAGCACAGGCGCTGTGGTTACAAAAACAATGGCTAAAACAATAACTTCAAGATGCTCTTTCAAATCAAATCCAAATTGAGCAAAAATCCATTTTTGAAGAAAATACCCAGAGAATATCATAGATACAACCCAAGCAATTGATCCCACTACATTAAAAAAGTGAAACTTACTTTTATCCATTTGCACAATCCCTGCTACGATGGGTGCAAAGGTTCTAATTAAAGGGAGAAAACGAGCTCCTATGACCGCAAGTCCACCATGGCGTTGGTAAAAATCCCGCGCCTGGAACAAATATTTTTTCTTGAAAAGTAAACGATCCCTCCATCCGTACATGGCTGGACCCACCTTTTGACCAGTCCAGTAACCTGCACTGTTACCTAGTATTCCAGCAAGTGCAATCAAACCAGAGAGCACAACTAGATCAACCCATTCATTACGAATGGTGCCAAGCCCAATTAGTTCAAGAAATTGGTTTGCTAACCCTGGCACCACTTCTCCAGCCTTTGTAGTAATGGTATGTGCATAGATACCTGCAACAAATAACAAGGAATCGCCCGGAAGAAAAAAACCCATAAACAAACCCGTCTCGGCAAATACTACAAATAACAAAAGCCACAACCCGCCATTTTCAACATAAAACTGTGGCTGCAACAAATTACTCCAATGAAAAGTAGCTAGTAAGGTTAACAACATGCGGATTAAAATTAATTAGGCTTGCTCTAATTCTCCTTCCCATTTACTTACCACCGTTGTTGCCAATGCATTTCCTACAACATTGGTTGCAGAGCGGAACATATCACAAAAATGATCGATTGGTAAAATCAAGGCAACCCCTTCTGGAGGAATTCCAAACATTGAACAAGTAGCCAGTACAATTACCAATGAGGCTCGCGGTACGCCAGCAATTCCCTTGCTGGTAAGCATTAATACAAGCAACATGGTAATCTGAGTACCGAGGTCCAATTGAATTCCATATGCCTGGGCAATTGCCAAACTGGCAAAAGTCATGTACATCATACTGCCGTCCAGATTAAAAGAGTAACCTAAAGGCAAAACAAAGGAAACAATTTTATTACGACAGCCAAATCGTTCTAACTCCTCGGTTAGTTTTGGAAACACGGCTTCACTGCTGGTAGTACTAAATGCAATCAGCAAGGGTGTACCGATATGACGTAACAAACTGATCATTCGTTTTCCAATAATTAAATAGCCCACTGCCAAGAGCAGGATCCACAGCAATGCAATACCAATTAAGAAATACAAAAAGTAAATAATATAAAATTGAAAAATACCTAAACCCTTTGCCGCAACCACTGCTGCCAAAGCACCAAAAACACCATAGGGTGCAAAATTCATCACATAACCCACCATTTTTAAAATAATATGCGACACAGCATCTAGTGCCTTAATCACGGGCTTGGCAGTTTCACCCATGGCCGTAGTGGCTACGCCAAAGAATAGCGAGAAAACAACAAGTTGTAGCACTTCGTTGGTAGCCATTGCTTCCACAAAACTTCGAGGAATCACATGCTCAACAAATTTTTCTAAGGAAAACTCCTGCTTCTTGGTAAGAAGATCTTTGACCCCCTCCGTATCCGCATGTGCCAGATCAATGTAAGTGCCAGGCTTCAATAGATTAACAAGTATCAAGCCGATTCCCAGCGAGATCAGAGAAGCGGAAACAAACCATAACATAGATTTACCCCCTACTCTGCCCACCGCTTTGAGATCTCCTAATTTAGCAATACCTACCACCAGGGTAGCAAATACCAAGGGGGCAATAATCATTTGCACCAACCGAATGAATACTTTGCCTAGTAGCTTAATCTGTGTAGAGAATGCTTTGATAAAATCAGGAGAAGCATTGGTGTGGACCAGGTATCCTACCACAACGCCAAGTAACATGGCAAGAAGGATATATTGGGTAAGACGGCTTTTGGGTTGCATAGCAAATCGTTTAGGTAGGCAGGAGTTCGAAAATCGGTAAAAAAAATGGCAAAGAAAAATTTACAGTGCATAGACGGGTGAGTGGTGGTGTAAAATGGAAATCATTATCTTACCAGACAAATATCCATTGATATGTCTACCCCCTCTTCTTCTTTCAAGCCAACCTTGGGCTTATTAGATGGCACCATGATTGTGGCCGGATCCATGATAGGTTCGGGAATTTTTATTGTCAGCGCAGATATTACACGCAATGTGGGAAGCGCAGGATGGTTGATTGCTGTTTGGGTGCTGACTGGCTTCATGACATTGACAGCGGCACTTAGCTACGGAGAGTTGAGTGGCATGTACCCTAAAGCAGGGGGTCAATACGTGTATTTAAAAGAAGCCTACAATCCGCTGATGGGATTCCTATATGGCTGGAGTTTTTTTGCAGTAATTCAAACAGCAACCATCGCAGCTGTGGGGGTTGCCTTCTCTAAGTTTCTGGCTTATTTGGTTCCCGAATTGGGTAACAATTATTTTCTCTTTGATGCTGGGATCACCAAAGTATATGCTGGGCAGTTAGTGGCCATTTTTATTATTGTACTGTTAACCTATATCAACTCGCGTGGAGTTAAAGAGGGAAAATTGATCCAGACCATTTTCACTAGTGCAAAATTGCTAGCCCTTTTTGGACTAATCTTATTTGGATTCTTATTGGTAAAAAACAGCCATTGGAGCGAGAATTGGACAACAGGTTTTCAAGCCGCACAAGATGCTGGAACAAAAGATAGCGCTGGAGGTCTCCTACCCACATCCTGGACTCCCATTGGAGGAGCAGCCCTACTTGGCGCTATTGCAGCGGCAATGGTTGGTTCAATTTTTAGCAGCGATGCCTGGAACAATGTGACTTTTATTGCAGGGGAAATGAAAAATCCAAAGCGAAATATTGGTCTGAGTTTATTACTGGGAACCTTGATTGTTACTATTATTTATGTTTCTGCTAACTTAATGTACTTACATGTTTTACCGCTGAAGGATTTAGCATTCCCTGCTGATGACCGAGTGGCAGTGGCCGCTGCGAATATCATCTTTCCAGCTTTTGGCACTACATTGATTGCAGTGCTGATCATGGTATCCACCTTTGGATGTAACAATGGTCTCATTATGGCTGGAGCACGCGTTTATTATACCATGGCAAAAGATGGTTTATTTTTCAAACAAGCGGGCACTTTAAACAAACAGGCCGTGCCTCAGGTGGCCTTGTGGGTGCAGTGTGTTGTTGCGGCGATCTGGAGCTTAAGTGGCCGTTATGGACAACTGCTAGATATGATTTCATTTGTGGTAGTGCTATTCTACATGCTGACCATAGCCGGTATTTTTATTCTAAGAAAAAAACAACCGCAGCTTGAGCGCCCCTACAAAGCCTTTGGATATCCCTTTTTACCCGCTCTTTACATCCTGATGGGAGCCGCTTTTTGTATTTTACTGATTATCTATAAACCCGAGTTCACCTGGCCTGGATTGATTATTGTGCTGCTGGGTGTGCCCGTTTACTACTTGGCACTTGCCAGACAAAAAAAGAGTGAATAATCAAAAAAATAAAGTTTAGGCCCGCATTACTTATCTTAGAACTCCTAAAAACCAACGCATGAGCTTGTTTGTAAAAAAGCCGCTTGACCAAATTCTTGCTCAAGCAGCAGACAGTGAAAAAGGATTAAAAAGAACCCTGGGTGCTGGCAATTTGATTGCCCTGGGGATTGGCGCTATTATCGGTGCCGGATTATTTGTTCGTACTGCTGCAGCAGCTGGCCAGGCTGCTGGCCCTGCCGTAACGCTTTCTTTTATTGTGGCTGCGATTGGCTGTGCCTTTGCAGGTCTTTGTTATGCTGAGTTCGCCTCTATGATTCCAATTGCGGGAAGCGCCTATGCCTACTCGTACGTTACCATGGGTGAATTAATTGCCTGGATCATTGGTTGGGCACTGATCATGGAATACGCATTAGGAGCTGCAACAGTTTCTATTGCATGGAGTGAGTACCTCAATAAGTTACTGGGAGGCTCCATACCCTATGAATGGTGTCACTCTCCTTTTGAAAGCTTCACCGACTCTGCTGGCGTTTATCATCAGGGAATTATGAACGCT
>CAIRNW010000114.1 GCA_903879995.1 uncultured Bacteroidota bacterium | reverse complement strand
CTTCTTCACCCGTATCAGTTACTAAAGCTTCATTAAAGAAATATTTAAGACGAAAAGTTCCAAACTCAGTCTGCACATATTTACTATTGGCCACACGACTTACCGTTGAAATATCAAGTCCGGTAGCCGCTGCTACATCTTTTAATATCATAGGACGAAGGTCAGACTCATCTCCACTAATCAAAAAATCTTGCTGGTGTTCCAGAATAGCCTGCATGGTAAGCAATAAAGTTTGTTGCCGTTGCTGTATGGCATCAATGAACCATTTAGCCGCATCAATTTTTTGTTTGATAAATAACACGGCTTCCTTTTGACGCTTATCATTTTTGGCACCCTTTTCATAATCGCGAAGCATATCTCGATAACCTTCGCTGATGCGAAGTTCAGGAGCGTTTCGGCTGTTTAGCGTTAATTCCAGTTTGCCGCCATTATTATAGATAAAGAAATCAGGAATTACGTACTTCAATTCTTGCGCTTCGTCGGGTGCTTCTCCGCCTGGTTTTGGATTCAGTTTTGTTACTAATTGAATTACTCCACGCATTTCATCTTCAGCAATGGAAATAGCTTTTTGAATCTTATCGTAATGCTTACGCGAAAATTCGTCAAAATAATTAGTAAGTATAGTGATGGCAAGAGTAGCTAATGAATCAGCTTGTTCCTTTCGTTTCAGTTGTAGCAACAAACACTCTTGCAGATTACGTGCAGCCACCCCAGGTGGATCAAACTGCTGAATCATGTCAATTATAGCCTCTACATCTGCTTCCGTTACAATTAAATTTTGTCGGAAGGCCAGATCATCTACCATAGCAGAGGTATCACGACGCAGATAACCATCCTCGTCAATACTACCTACAACTTGTTCAGCAATGACTTGTTGCGTTTCATTCAAATTGAGCAGATGCAATTGATCCGTAAGCAAATCATAAAAGCTAGTGCCCGACTGAATAGGATGCTCTTTTTCATCTGAAAACTCCGGATAATTGGTGTCACGCAATTTATAATCCGCTTCATCATCGTCATCCTGGATATAATCACTTACCGAATCCTCTTCGTAAGAATCAGTTGTTGATTCCTCAGCAGTATCAAATTCTTCACTTGAATTCTCTTTTTCCTCAAAACGCTCAGGCTCCAGTTCCAATGCAGGATTTTCCTCCAGTTCTTCTTTGATCCTTGTTTCAAGCGAGGCCGTAGGCACTTGCAACAACTTCATCAGCTGAATCTGCTGCGGGGAAAGCCGCTGCAGTAGCTTTTGTTGTAGTCGTTGATGAATGGCCATGGCTATTGTTGATTACTATTCCTTTATTACCGATGTAACAGGAACTGGTTGACTCTCCATATTATTTGTTCCCACCGCAGTTACATAATACTGATACGCTACTCCATTTTCTCGTAGAGGGAGTATTTGTTCAAAACCACCCTGCTTTACCACAATGGAATAAATGGAAGAAGGCTGTTCCATCAAAGTGCCGAGCGAACGTCCGGCAGGAAAACGATAAAGTACATAATACTTAACAGGAACTGCATTCTTTTCCGCCCCACGAATTTTAAATGCAATTGATTCGCCCTTTCGTGTAAATCGTTCAACAACCGGAGTAGCCGGTTTATCGCTGCTGATCCATTCCATTGGTGGAATCAAGGCGGGATAGCGGTAATAATTTTGTTGTAAGCTATCGTTCCAACCGTTCGGATTACGATCAAAGGACTTGCTGCTGTAATAAATACTCCCCTGTACAGCGGGTATAGCGCGTAAGAGTTTAATTTGATTAGGTAATTCAGCAGGATTTTTCCATTTCACTGAATTTTTTTCGTCTGTGCGATAAATCCCGTGTCCTATGTATATGTGTTTGCCATATCCATTTTTACTCCACCAATCCAATAATTTTTCATAGGCAATTTTATCATGCCCAATTTCCAAATAGAGTTGTGGCGTAACAT
>CAIRNW010000113.1 GCA_903879995.1 uncultured Bacteroidota bacterium | reverse complement strand
CGAACGTCCGCTGCAGTTTCCTCTACCAATTGTAACAGTTGTTGTAATAAAAAATTAAGATCTTGACTATCCTCTTCAAAAGTTCGCTCGTGGCTCACACTTTTTTGCTCCCATTCCGTACTAATGGTAGTACTACCGATGCCATGTGCTTTTTCCCAGAGTGTTTCTCCCCATTTTCCTACATAGGAAATCAGTAATTCCACAGGGGCTTTGGCAATATCTTCTATGTGATACAGCCCCTTGCTTTTGAGTAATGTAGCAGTTTGTTCACCTACTCCATTTATTTTATCAATAGGCAACGGCCACAAAAATTCTTTTTCTTTTCCAGGAGGCACCACTAAAAATCCATTTGGCTTAGCTTCATTGGTAGCCATTTTAGCGATGAACCGGGCCGTGGCCAGCCCACAGGAAATAGGAAGCCCTGTTTTTTCGGTAATATGTTTCCGCAGTGATTGTGCAAAAGCAGTAACGCCAAAAAAACGATCCATTCCAGTCAGGTCTATATAAAATTCATCAATACTGGCTTTTTCTACGAGGGGGACTTTTGCTGCAATTAATTCGGTAACCCAGCGCGAGTAATGGCTGTACTGTTTTCGGCTGGCATTGGTAATGATTGCTTGCGGGCAGCGTTGTAAAGCTTGTTTAATGGGCATTGCTGAGTGAATACCAAACTTTCTGGCTTCATAACTACAAGCAGCAACTACTCCTCGATCACCACCACCAACAATCACGGGCTTTCCTCTCAATTGGGGGTTGTGAAGAATTTCAACAGAAACAAAAAAGGAATCAAGATCCAGGTGCGCAATATGACGAACAGGAGCTGACATGAATTGATCAGGACAGGTATATATCTAATAAGCCATCCGGTAATTGTACGTTTACTTTTTTTGAAGCATGATCAATGGAGCGTAACGTCTCTTCATGGAGTGGAATTAACACTTCTTTCCCTTCAATAAAAACCTTACAAACTAATTGTTGCGGCTGTTCAATCACCTCACTGATCACTCCAATCTCTTTTCCATTTTCTATAAGTTGATAACCCAGCAAATTGGCGGGTGCATTTTTGCTAGCCAATTGGTGATATAGCTCCTCTGGTATCCAAACGGCTCTTGAAACAAGTTGCTGCGCTTTTTCTCTGGAGTTGATGCCTTCCAGTTCCACAAATACTGCGTCAGCTGTTTTTTTTCTGGTGTTTGTAATAAAGTAGGGGAGCAGGGCTTTTTTATAATCTTCAATAAAGAGCACTTCTACCTTTTTAAGCGATGTTGCTTTGCCAAGCGTATGCTCTAACAGCAACTCACCCGTTAATCCATGTGCGCTGAGTATTTTCCCCAATTTTAGATAAGCGGCCATTAATTGCAAAGCAAATCAATAAAGCGGACCAAAAAAAATCCCGGTGTACTTAACACCGGGATACTCTTACCATTTTTAACAGGACTATGCCTCTTCTCCACTGGCTTCTTCAGCAGCAGGGGCTGCTTCTTCGGCAGGAGCAGCTGTTACCACTTTTTTAGCAGCGGCCTCAGCAAGAACAGCTTGGCGTTTTTCACGACGCTTACGCTGATTGTCCTCGTCTCTTTTTTTGATTTGTTGCTCATGTTGTGCAGTCCACTCAGTGAATTTTTGCATAGCAGCAGCCTCGTCAAATAATCCAAGGCTAACACCACGGAGCAGGTGCTTGAGGTAAAGTACTCCTTTAAAACTGAGGATTCGACGAACCGTATCAGTTGGAGTAGCGCCCTTGTTGAGCCATTCCAAAGCTTTTTGGCGATCTAACTGGACGGTAGCAGGGATCGTGAGTGGGTTATAAGTACCCAACTTTTGAATGAATTTACCATCACGGGGAGAGCGGGAATCGGCTACAACGATGAAGTAGAAAGGTCTTTTTTTAGACCCGTGTCTTTGAAGACGGATTTTGGCTGACATAAATAAAAATTTAACAGCGTTAAACAATACCCGGTAAAAACCGGGTTGCAAATATACGGTGAAATTCTTGTTTTTCGTGTATTTAACGACGCATTCCGGGCATCATCTTGCCAAAAGCTCCCAACTTGTTCATATTCTTCATCATATCTCGCATTTGGGCAAACTGTTTTAGGAAATTATTAACCTCCTGGATGTCTTTTCCGCTGCCTTTTGCAATCCTTTTTTTGCGACTCATGTCGAGTAAATCGGGGTCAGCCCGCTCGGCCGGAGTCATTGAATTGATCATGGCTTCAATCCCTTTGAATGAGTTTTCGTCAAAGTCCAGGTCTTTTACCTTACTACCCATTCCCGGAATCATGGAAAGCATTTCCTTCATGTTTCCCATCTTTTTGAGTTGCTCCAGCTGCATTTTAAAATCTGCAAAATCAAACTTGTTTTTACGCAGCTTGGCCTCGAGCTTTTTAGTTTCTTCTTCATTGAATTGCTCCTGCGCTCGCTCTACCAAGGTGGTGATATCACCCATGCCCAATATGCGCTGTGCCATTCTTTCCGGATAAAATATATCCAGGGTTTCCATTTTTTCACCGCTGCTGATAAACTTGATGGGCTTATTGACGGTGTAAGTGACGGAAAGGGCGGCACCACCACGCGTATCGCCATCCAGTTTGGTGAGAACTACGCCCGTGAAGTCCAGTCGGTCATTAAATGCTTTTGCAGTGTTTACAGCATCCTGTCCTGTCATGCTGTCAACCACAAATAAAATTTCTTGCGGTTGTACCGCAGTACGGATGGCAGCTACCTCATTCATCATCTCTTCATCCACAGCCAGACGACCTGCTGTATCGATAATGACTACATTTTTATTTTTACTTCTGGCACTGGCTACAGCTTGTGTTGCAATTCGAACTGGATCTTTTTCCTCCGCTTCAATATGAACATCTACACCAATTTGTTCACCAAGAATTCGTAATTGTTCCATGGCAGCGGGACGGTATACGTCAGCAGCCACTAACAAGGGCGATAATCCCTTTTTATTTTTTAAATAATTGGCAAGCTTAGCACTAAAGGTGGTCTTACCACTACCCTGTAAACCTGCAATCAATAAAACAGCGGGATTTCCTTTGGCATTTAATACAGCTTCTTGCCCTCCCATCAAGGCAGTTAGTTCGTCCTTGACAATCTTAACCATCAATTGTCCGGGAGAAACGGCTTGAATTACTTTTTCCCCAATCGCTTTTTCTTTAACGCGATCGGTAAAATCCTTGGCAATTTTAAAATTGACATCCGCATCTACCAACGCTCTCCGAATTTCTTTGACCGTAGTAGCAACATTCAATTCAGTAATACGTCCTTGGCCTTTGATGTGCTTAAAGGCGGATTCTAATTTTTCTTGTAATCTGCTAAACATAGAAGGGCGCAAAGATAAGAAGCCTATTCTTTATGCCCACCCAAGTAGGAGCGTAGGAGTTGCGTGCGTTGTCCGTGCTGAAGCCTAGCAATTGCCTTTTCTTTGATTTGACGAACCCGCTCACGGCTGATCCCTAGTTCTTTCCCAATTTCTTCCAAACTTTTTCCTTCTGGCTGATTGATGCCAAAGTAAGCGGTAAGCACAAATTGTTGTCGATGGGACAAGGTGGCAAATGATCTTTTAATTTCAATTTGAAGTGAGGTGACCTCTTCGAGGTATTGATCTGCTCTTTTGGTGTATCGATCGGCCAGCGTATCTGATAGGTTTAAGTTTTCCTCCTCTGCCTGAGGTGTTTCTAATCTGTAATGACGAACATTCAACAGCAAACTGGTTTTGATTTCCTCTTTTGAAAATCCAGTAGTAGTGGCAAGTTCTTCCGCGGTAGCTTCTCGTTCCAGTTGCTGCTCCAGTAAGGATTGTGCTTTGTAAACCTGCTGGGTAACGCCTACTTTACTAAGCGGAACACGAACCACTCTTCCATGATCGGCCAGTGCTTGTAATATGGCTTGCCGGATCCACCACACCGCGTATGATATAAATTTAAATCCCTTGGTACCATCAAATCTTCTTGCAGCTTTCATTAACCCACAATTACCCTCATTAATTAGATCACTCAAGGGAAGCCCTTGGTGTTGATATTGCTTGCAAACTGAAATTACAAACCGAAGATTTGCCTCAACAAGTTGGTGGAGGGACTCCTGGCAACCTTGTTTGATTTTTTCTGAGAGCAAGAGTTCGTCCTCCGCACTTATTCTTTTAATCCGGGAGATTTCCAGTAAATACCTTTCCATACTGGCAGTATCTCTGTAGGTAATTGAGGTCCCAATTTTTATCTGGCGCATCCGCATAGGCTGGTATTTGAGATTAAATTACCTGCCGTTCAGGGGACTTAACAAGGGGGATTGTACATTTTAAGGGTGTAAAAACACCTTTTTTGGGGATGAAGTTATTTTCTCTATTATTGCAACAGGTATAATTAATTTAACGAATGGCAAAGCAGCTCTATACATTGGAATTCCCCGTGCGTTGTTCCCCCTCTATACTTTATGATTTTCTGGCCACTCCCGCCGGTTTAAGTGAATGGTTTGCAGATAAGGTAGACGAAAGGGATGGTACTTTTTATTTTGCCTGGGACGGAAATGTGGAGCAGGCTGAAGTGGTGGAAACGGTGGAAGATAAATTTATCCGCTACCGCTGGCAAGGAGCGCCTGCTGCTGAGTATTTTGAATTTGCTATTGAGAAATCTGAGATTACCAATCAGACTATTCTTGTAATCAAAGACTTTGCTGAAAAAAAAGATATCAAAGATCAAACGCTTCTTTGGGATCATCAGGTGAAAGACCTCTTCCACCGCCTAGGCAATTAATTTTCTACCTGCTGGAATAACTTACTTTTGCAGGACTACATTTACCGTGTTTAAGAAACTAGATAAGCTGGTGGTCAAGGCCTTTTTAGGTCCTTTTATGGCTACATTCTTTATCACCTTATTGGTACTGGTTATTCAATTTTTCTGGCTTTACATCGATGACTTTGTTGGAAAGGGGCTGGGTGCTGGCGTGATCTTAGAATTTATTGCATACCAAAGCGCGGTGTTAGTACCGCTTGCTTTACCCTTGGCTGTATTGCTTTCCTCCTTAATGACGTTTGGAAGTCTGGGAGAAAGTTTTGAGTTGGTGGCCATTAAATCTGCCGGAATTTCACTGCTTCGATTTATGCGCCCACTTTTTTTAATCAGTATCGTGGTGGGTTTTATCGCATTTCTTTTTTCGAACTATGTGATACCTGTGGCCAATCTAAAATCACGTACGCTACTGGCGGACATTGTATATGCAAAGCCAGCATTTGATTTGAAGGAGGGTGTTTTTTACGATCGTATCAATGGCTATGCCATTAAAATTGGCAGTAAAGAGTCCAATGATAGTATCATTCGCGATGTAATTATCTACGAACAGGGCAACCTATTGCAAGACAACTTTATCATGGCCAAATCTGGCGTGATGCGGGTTACTCCTGATAAGCGGATTCTTGAATTTAATCTTCAAGATGGTTGGCGATACCAGGAGCGGGGTAACCCCTATGAGGGAACTCGCAGTGAGTATATCCGTGTAGGATTCAAAACATACAATAAACAATTTGATTTAGGAAGCTTAGGATTTACCAACCGGACGGCAGACAGTGTCAACAAGAATAACGAGCGGATGTTTAGCATGCGACAACTCAACAAGGCGCTGGACTCGTTAGAAAAGGAAACTTCGGCGGTGACCAATCGCATGTTGGCCGATATGACTTATTTATTTCCGTTTTCTTCCGTGCTGGATAAACCTTGGAAAACGGATCAATTAAGTAACACAGAAAAAAAACAGATTCGCTCTGCCAAACAATTTAAACAGTTACTTCCCGATACGGCTATCATCAATGTAGGCTCCACGGCAAAAAGTACGGCGTCTTCCGTACGTATGAGCGCGGAATCACTTCGCTCCGTATTAGAAGATAAAAACAGGGCTATTCGCCGACATGAGATTGAGTGGCATCGAAAGATCACACTTTCGTTGGCCTGTATTATCCTTTTTTTAATTGGAGCACCTTTGGGTGCTATCATTAGAAAGGGTGGGTTGGGAACCCCTTTGATTTTTGCAATTGTCTTTTTTATGCTTTTTTACTTTTCCAGCACTATTGGCGAAAAGTTTGCGAAGGAAAATACCTTGACTCCCTGGGTGGGGATGTGGATGGCAACAATCGTGTTATTGCCAGTAGGTCTTTTTTTGACCTATAAGGCCATGCGTGATTCCAAGTTGTTGAATAAGGAAACCTATACCCCGCTACTTCAATTACTAGCGCGTTTTTCATTGCAACAAAAAAAATAAGTACAAGGGCATGAGCCAGGCTGGAGCTAATCAACAATCAAAACAGAATTTACGGGTACAACAGCTATTGGCCGTGTTATCCGTAGTATTGTTATTGATTAAAATAGCAGCCTATTACCTAACTAACTCAGTTGCCATACTCACTGATGCGCTGGAAAGTATTGTGAATGTGGCAGCCGGTTTTATTGGGCTTTATAGTCTCTATGTTGCCTCTTTGCCCGCAGATCAGGATCACCCCTATGGGCACGGTAAGGCCGAATTTATTTCAGCTGCTATTGAAGGCACTTTAATTGCTACTGCGGGCGCACTGACCATTTACAAGGCTGTTAAAACCCTTCTCTATCCGGAAGTATTGCAGCGTGTTGACACAGGAATTGTAATGATTGCATTGACTGCGGTAAT
>CAIRNW010000112.1 GCA_903879995.1 uncultured Bacteroidota bacterium | reverse complement strand
TTTCAACTTTGGTTAATAACCATCGCTCTAGTTCCACTGAAATCAGAAAACAAATTGAAAAGTTTTTAACCCATATCCGGGCAACGTATTGATCAGCGATTCAGCAACAGCTGTTCTACTTCTTCTTTTTGTAATGTTCTAAACGTTGGCACCCCAAATGGAGATAAGTGTGGTTCGTTACAAACAAATAAATCGGTGATTAACTGTTTCATTGCCCGTTCGCTTAGTTGTGTTCCTGTTTTGATGGCTTGTTGTTTAGCTAAACTGCGGCATAATTTTTCATGAAGCGGTAAGGCCAGCGCGGCATTGAAGTGTTTGTATTCTTCCAAAACAGCTTCTAATAAACTTTCCTCTTTGCCATTTTCAAATCCAGCGGGAATACCCTGAATTTGAAATTCTTGTTTATTCAACTTTTGAATTAAAAATCCTACCGCTATTAAATCTGCTAGCAACTCTTCCAGTAAGCTGGCATCGGTTGGGTTTAGTGAGAGTGTAGTGGGAAATAACGAAGGCTGGGTAGCTGCTTTTTTATTTGCAAGCTGTTGAATAAACTTCTCGTAGAGAATTCTTTCATGCGCTGCTTGCTGATCGATCAACGTGCATGTGCTGGCTTGTGAAAAAAGGATATAAGAGTTTAAAAGTTGAAATACGGAAATTGAATCCGTGGCAGTTGTAGGGTGCAAATCCAATCTTGTTGCAGCTAAGGCCTCTTCTTTTACATTGCTTTTGTAGTCAGCAGCAAGTGGCTGATATGGTTTCCAGTTTTTGGCAGGTTGTGTGGAATCTGGTTCAATCCGATGGGCTTGATTTTTCTGGGTAAAATGCTGATACAAATTACCATCTTGAATAGCCGATCTTCTTTGTTCAGTGAAGGGTTGTTGGATCGAATCCAACTGTTGGATCGAAGCATCTAACTCAAAGTCAAGTGTAGGAGTGATACTAAATTGTGCCAAGGCATGACGGATGGCGGCCTGGACAAATGCGTATACAATTTTTTCGTCCTCAAACTTTATTTCTTGTTTGGTTGGATGAACATTGATATCTACTTGCTGTGGATCTAAATCAATAAACAGCACGTATAATGGAAAATGATCGGCTGGTAATAATGCCTGAAAAGCGTTCATCACGGCATGGTGGAGATACGAACTTTTAATAAATCGATTATTGACAAAAAAGTATTGATCTCCTCTTGTTTTGCGTGCAGAATCTGGCTTGCCTACAAAACCACGAATGGTTAAGTAATCTGTTTCCTCTTGAACCCCTACTAGTTTGGAAGCATAATTATTACCTAATAATTGGACAATTCGTTGTTTTAAACTACCGGATTCCAGTTGGTAGAGCTGCTGATTATTAGCGTGCAGTGAAAATTGAATAGCTGGAAAAGCCAGGGCTACTCTTGTAAACTCCTCCACAATATGACGCATCTCGGCTGCATTGCTCTTCAAAAAATTTCGACGAGCTGGAATATTGAAAAACAAATTCTTCATGGCCAGGCTGGTACCGGTGGCCATACCAATGGGTTCCTCCCGCGTAATAGCACTATGCTCAACCTCTATAAAAATACCCGCCTCGTTAGTGGCTTGTTTTGTTTTTAGTTCTACCTGTGCCACGGCGGCAATACTGGCCAACGCCTCACCACGAAAACCCATGGTTCTGATATGGAACAGATCTTCAATACTGCTTATTTTGGAAGTGGCGTGTCGGG
>CAIRNW010000111.1 GCA_903879995.1 uncultured Bacteroidota bacterium | reverse complement strand
TATCAAAATGTAGTGGCAATGGCAGTTACAGATCCTGCTACAATCAAACAGAATTTAATCAATCAGCTGACGGGTCCTGTGAAATGGACGCAAAGTGTGCAAGCTATGGTTGCAGATGGCGCTACTGAATTTACCGAAGTAGGTCCTGGTAAAGTTTTACAGGGATTGATACAAAAAATTCAGAAAGAGGTGTCAGTGAATGGTGTTTCTTAAGGAGTGTTTTTAGGGAGCAACCTTTATTTCTATCGCACCATTGATCCATTCTGGATCCAGCGTTGCATTATATTTTTTATAGAAACGAATGGCTGGCTCATTCCATTCCAAAACCTGCCATATCACACGTACTAATTTTCTCTCTTTTGCTTCCTCCAGTATTCTTTCGAAAAGTTGGCCTCCTATTCCTTGTCCTCTCATTTTTTCAGTGACTATAATATCCTCCAGGTATAAGCACTGTCCTTTCCAAGTTGAGTAACGGATATAGTATAGCGCAAAGCCGTGAATCAAATTTTCTTCTTCAGCAACAAAAGCCCACCAAATAGGCTGTGTTCCAAAACCACTCTCTGTAAAATGTTGAAGTGATACGGTAACTTCCAGCGGTGCTTTTTCATAAAGCGCAAGTTCCCGGATCAGTTCTAAAAGCCGTGGGCAATCCGCAGCAGTAGCACGACGAACGGTAATTGACATTTATTATTTATTGTAAGGCTTGTTCAAGATCAGTAATGATATCATCCACTGTTTCAATACCTACATGCATTCTGATCAGACCTTCTGTGATACCATATTTTTCTTTTTCCTCTTTGGGCACACTGAAATGGGTCATTGAGGCTGGATGGGAGAGAAGGGTGTCGCAGGTTCCCAATGAAACAGCACGTGTACACAGATTTAATTTGTTCATAAAATTGATACCCCCTTGCAGTCCACCTTTCACTTCAAATGACAGTAAGGCGCCTGCATGGCGCATTTGTTTTGCAGCTATTGCAAAATCGGGGTGTTGAGGAAGACCTGTGTAATTTACTTTTACCACGTTTTTATTCGTGGAGAGAAACTGGGCTACTCTTTCTGCATTCGTACAATGACGATCCATTCTCACCTCAAGTGTTTTCATGCCCTGTACTAGTAAGAAAGCATCAAATGCATTGGAGTTGGCTCCTGTAGTTTTATGAAATTTAAAAATGGGCCCCCGCATTCTTTCTATATCCGCTCCCACTAAGGCTCCCCCAATTGCTGTTCCATGGCCATTTAAAAATTTTGTTGTTGAATGGACTATAAAATCAGCTCCTAAGGCAAAGGGTTGTTGTAAGTAAGGTGTGGCAAATGTGTTGTCGCAAGCGACTATGCAATTATATTTTTTTGCCAAAGCGCTCAATGCAGCAATATCCACGCATTGAATGGTGGGATTAGCAGGAGTTTCCAGATAAACCATTTTGATTTGCTTATCTGCTCGTAATGCGTCTTCTGCTTTTTCCAAATCCCTTAGGTCTACAATAGTGGCACTCACTCCAAAGCGGGGTAGTATGCGGTGCACGAGTTCGTCCGTACCACCATACAATGAAAAATGAGATAGGATTTTATCTCCTTGGCTAAGTGTGCTCATCATCAAGGTGGTGATTGCAGCCATTCCTGAGGAATGAAGAATAGTGGTTGCTTCTTTTCCGGTACCAAAAGTCTCTAGTGCTGCAATTTTTTGCTCCGCTTCTGTGATGGTAGGATTTCCCCAACGTGCGTAGATGTAGCCTTCTTCTTGGCCAGTGAATCGACGCATTCCTTGTTCGGCAGAATCGAAAACATAAGTACTGCTGGCATACAACGGAGTGAGGTGTGCATAGGATGGATCTTTTTTATGTCCACCATGTACTGCTACTGAGCCCCATCCGGATAGTTTTTGATTTTTCATAGACAAGCGTTGACTAACAAGTTACGTTATTTAGTATCGTAGGCCCACTTCACCCAAATGGCACCCCAGGTAAACCCACCTCCAAATGCGGCAAGGATAATATTGTCACCTTTTTTTAGTTGATTCTCCCATTCCCATAGGCAGAGCGGAATTGTAGCGGCTGTAGTGTTGCCAAATCGCTCAATATTGATCATTACTTTTTCAGTACCTAACCCCATACGGTTGGCTGTTGCATCAATGATACGCAGATTAGCCTGATGAGGAACCAGCCAGGAAATATCTTCTGCTTTTAAATTATTTTTCTCCATCAGCTCGGCACTGACATCTGCCATTCCTTTCACTGCAAATTTGAAAACAGCCTGGCCTTCCTGATAAGCAAAATGTTCACGATTAGCAACCGTTTCCGCGCTGGCAGGTTTTAGTGATCCACCTGCTTTCATGTGTAAATATTGACCACCGCTTCCATCAGTTCGCAAAATAGAATCCATTACTCCTAGCTGCGCTGCAGTGGGTTCCAGTAAAACAGCTCCTGCGCCATCACCAAAAATGATACAGGTTGCGCGATCAGTATAGTCAACAATTGCACTCATTTTATCAGCTCCACAGACCACCACTTTTTTATAGCGACCACTTTCAATTAATGCTGCTCCTTGTGCAAGTGCAAATAAAAATCCGGAGCAAGCCGCGGATAGGTCATAACCCCATGCATTAGTGGCACCCAGTTTGTGACAAACCAAATTGGCGGTGGAGGGAAATACCATATCTGGCGTTACTGTTCCAACAATCAAACAGTCAATTTCAGTAGGATCAATCCCTCTTTTTTTACATAACTCTTGTACGGCAGGTACAATCATATCGGAGGTGGCCTTACCCGGTTCTTTCAATATTCTTCGCTCTGTTATACCAGTTCGGGTACGTATCCACTCATCATTGGTTTCAACCATTTTTTCCAGGTCCTGATTGGTTAACTTGTCGGGTGGAACATACCCTCCAACTGCGGTGATTGCCGCATGGATTTTTGTATTCATGCTACAGGGTTAAAAAGTGGCCAAAATTAAGGTAAACCCCGAGTCGCTCCTTAACTTGCGGTATGATCAGTTTCCTTCGAGGCCGGTTTGTTGAAAAGACTCCAACGCATGTATGGATTGATGTGAATGGAGTAGGGTATGAGCTTCATATCAGTTTGCACACCTACTCAAGAATTCAACAAAAGGAGGAGGGTTTATTGTATACCATTTTGCTAATCCGAGAGGATGCTCATTTACTTTTTGGTTTTGGAGATTTAGCAGAAAGGGATCTATTTCAACAACTTATAAGTGTTTCGGGGGTAGGTGCCAGTACGGCTCGCGTGATGCTTTCTTACTTAAAGCCCGAAGAGTTGATTCAGGCAATAGTACAGGGCAATGTCAAGGCGTTGGAATCTATCAAAGGAATCGGTAAAAAAACGGCAGAGCGACTGGTTTTGGAACTGAAAGATAAGTTGGCAAAAATCACCCCGGTTTTAAATAATTCTCCCCTGATACACAATAGTTTGCAACAAGATGCGTTAAATGCATTGACCGCACTGGGCATCCCTAAACAGGCTGCTTCCATGGTAGTCGAAAAAACGCTTAAAGCGAATCCTGAGATGGGCGTGGAGGATCTGGTAAAAATGGCTCTTCGCTCCCTCTGAATCGCCCAAACTAACCTGACGAGAAAGATTGAATCGCGTTGTTCTAAATATGGGACGGCAATTATTGCCGATGGTCCTTTCCTTGATGTCTTTTTCCGCAATCGGAACGGCAACCTCGTACGCTCAATCGGATACCATTCGATATCCTATCACGGATCGTTACGGAAATTACTTTAACTCTCCTCGTTCACATTCTTTCGATTTACGGGATACCAGTTTTATTCGCCGGCGAGTTGAATACGATCCACGCACTGGTCAGTACATCGT
>CAIRNW010000110.1 GCA_903879995.1 uncultured Bacteroidota bacterium | reverse complement strand
GTGCCGAGGGTCCGATACCGATATAAGATTTACCTTCCCAATAGGATTGATTATGTCTGCTTTCCCAACCCGGTTTTGCAAAATTGGAAATCTCATAATGCCGGTAATTCGCATGCTCCATCCATTCCATCAACAACACAAATTGTTCCGCTTGTTTATCAGGATTGGTATTGATCTTTTGGGCCAGTTTGATTTGTTTTTCTAACGGTGTTTTAGGCTCTACCGTAAGTGCATAACAGGAAAGGTGGGGGACACCTAGTTGCAAGGCTTGCGTTACATTGTTCTTCCAATCGGTTGTACTCATATGCGGAAGACCATAGATAAGATCAAGGGTGCAGTTTTCAAAAAATCGTAGACAGTTTTCCAGTGCCTCCAGCGCCTGCTTAGCCGTATGCGCCCGGTTCATCCATTGTAAATCGATGTCATTGAAACTTTGGATGCCGATACTCAGTCGGTTTACACCGGCGTCCTTCCAAGCTTTTAATTGATCAAGCGTAACATCATCCGGGTTTATTTCCAGTGTGATCTCTGCGGAGCTATCTACCCAATGGGCTATTCGGATTATTTTTAAAATACTTTCCAGTTCTGAAGTGGACAAGAGACTGGGAGTTCCTCCGCCAAAGTAGATGGTTTCAATAGGTTCTTTTTTGAGGTAGCCCGCTTGTAAGTTGATTTCTTTTTGGAGGGCTTGAACCAATTGCTCTTTTTGACGCAGCGATGTGGCAAAATGAAAATTACAATAATGGCAAGCCTGCTTGCAAAAGGGGATATGGAGATAAATTCCTGCCAATACTTGGGAATTAAAAATTTAATTTAGCGTTTATGTTTGTCACACTCCTGCAAATATCGATACACCAGGCAGAAGGAAAGGAAATACTTTTCTATGCATTTGTGGGGCTACTTCTTTTCCTGGCAATCATTCGTCAATTATTTCCCAAGTATTTCAATGACCTGTTTCGGTTGTTCTTTCGTACTACGCTCAAGCAACGTCATCTATCAGAACAGCTGAGTCAAACGCCCTTGCCTTCTTTTTTGTTGAATCTCTTTTTCTTTTTTTCTGCAGGGCTTTATCTCTGTTTTTGGCTGGAGCGTGTCAAGTTGAATCCTTTTGATTCTTTCTGGTGGTTACTGCTCTATGTAATTGCGGTACTTATTATTGCCTACCTGGTAAAGTTTATCTCTTTACAATTCATGGGTTGGCTCTTTAAAGCGAGAGATGCGGCAGCTTCCTACACCTTTACCGTTTTTACGATCAATAAAATGGCAGGTCTTTTTTTATGGCCCCTCTTGGTGTTGATGGCATTTTCAACCGAACAAGTGTTTGTAGTAGCGCTCACCTTATCCTGGGTGTTATTAGGTGGTCTTTTGCTCTATAGAATTGGGTTGACGTATCGAGTGGTACGTAAGCAAATTCACCTGAGTGGTTTTCATTTTCTACTCTATGTGGCTGGTTTTGAAATTGCACCACTAGCGGTTCTTTACAAGCTGTTTCTCTTGAATTTTAGCTGAAAAGAAGTTATTTTTGCACCCAATTACCAAGGGAGTACATGAGTAGTAAAGGCGGAAAAAAGCAGGAAGTGGCCCGTGCGGTCAAACATATCTTGATCACACAGCCTCGACCGGAGAGTGAGAAATCGCCTTATTTCGAGTTGGAGAGAAAGTATAAAGTTCAACTGGAGTTTTGCCCCTTTATAAAATTAGAAGGTATTCCTGCCAAAGATTTTCGTCGTCAAAAAATTGATATCGCTTCTTATTCCGGGATCATTTTTACCAGCCGTAATGCCATCGATCATTTTTTCCGCCTCTGCGAGGAAATGAAAATTTCCATTTCACAGGAAACAAAATATTTCTGTATTACAGAAGCAGTAGCGCTATACTTACAAAAGTTTATTCTCTATCGCAAGCGTAAAGTTTTCTATGGCGCGGATGGCACCAACAAAAGTTTGTTTGATGTAATCAACAAACACAAGGCCAACGAAAAGTTTCTTTATGTCTGCTCCGAAAATCAGCAGGACAATGAAATTGTAAACTGGCTGAAGAATAATCAATGTGAATTTGTGTTAGCCTTCATGTATCGCAGTGTTAGTTGTGATGTGAAGCCGCTTTTTGCAAAAACTCCTTTTGATGTGGTGTGTTTCTTTACACCCAGTGGTATCAAGAGTTTGTACGATAATTTTCCTGGTTTCAAACAAAACGGGGTGGTAGTGGGTGCTTTCGGCAGCAACACCATTCGTGCAGTGGAAGAGCGGGGATTAAAACTGGAAATTGCAGCACCCACCCCTAAGGCGCCTAGTATGGTGGCAGCCTTGGATCAATTTCTAGCCGCTGCGCTCGGAAAAAAATAGATTTTTCCCAACTAATTTTTTATTTGTTCGTTCTAGAATGATGCACGCTGAAAATTCTCATGCGATTCCGAATGCGTTGATTGGAGAAACCAGTCCTTATCTACTCCAACACGCCTATAATCCTGTGCAGTGGTTTCCCTGGAATCCTGCAGCCTTGCAAAAAGCGCGTGCCGAGCAAAAACCCATCTTGGTGAGTATTGGATATGCAGCTTGTCATTGGTGTCATGTAATGGAGCGGGAGAGTTTTGAAAATGTGGACACTGCTGCGCTCATGAATGCGCATTTTGTGAATATTAAAATTGATCGTGAGGAAAGACCTGATCTGGATCATATCTATATGGATGCCGTGCAGGCAATGACGGGTAGTGGTGGTTGGCCCTTGAATGTTTTTTTAACACCCGAAGGAAAACCATTTTATGGCGGTACTTATTTTCCACCCATTCGTGCACACAATCGTCCTTCCTGGACTGAGGTGTTGCAAAGTGTACATGAGGCATGGACACAGCGCCGACATGAACTCGATGCACAAGCTGAAAATTTAACAGCACATCTTGAAAAGGCCAATGCATTTGGCAGTATGACTAGCACAGAAAGTACTCGCTCCAATGTGAGTGATGCTTCCACCGATGCTGCCTCTACACTGTTTACCAAACAAACGCTCGCGGATACGGCGGAGTCCATGCTAAAAAATGCAGACACGGACTGGGGTGGTTTTGGAAAAGCTCCTAAGTTTCCGCAAACAGGAACTATTACCTATTTGCTGCGACACTACCATTTTACTGGACATAAACCTTCACTTGATCAAGCCTTGCTTTCTCTTGATAAAATGGCATTGGGTGGAATCAATGATCATTTGGGTGGAGGATTTGCCCGCTATTCCACCGATGCAGAATGGCTAGCGCCTCACTTTGAAAAAATGGCTTATGATAATGCATTATTAGTTGCTGTTTATAGTGAAGCTTATCAGTTGACACAGCAAAAATTCTATCGGGATATCATTGAGCAAACACTATCCTTTGTGGAGCGTGAATTAACTAGTCCCGATGGCGGTTTTTATGCGGCACTTGACGCCGATTCAGAGGGCGTGGAAGGAAAATTTTATACCTGGTCTGCTCGTGAAATTGATGAGATACTTGGACCCGATGCTGAACTTTTCAAAGCTGTTTACGATGTTCATCCCGAGGGAAATTGGGAACACACAAATATTTTATGGCAACCAGTTTCACTAGTTACATATTGCAAAGAGCAAAATCTCAACTACCAAGAACTTGAAGAAAAACTTACTCACTGTAGAAAAAAATTATTTGAACAAAGATCTTCACGTG
>CAIRNW010000109.1 GCA_903879995.1 uncultured Bacteroidota bacterium | reverse complement strand
GTTCTGAAATAAAAAAGATATACCCATTCTCCTTTGCGCGCACTGCTGGGATCTTCCTGCGTAGCCACACGTTTGTGATGTCCTTTATTATGCTCTGTAAAAAAGTGCATGTACAACGAAGTCAGCAGTAAAAATTTTGCCAGTGTTTGTTCATATCGGTTCACCCGATGTCCTAATTCATGCGCTACATTGATGCCAAAACTGCCACACAGAATACCCATCACCGTGATTCTTCCCACCCGATCCCAGGTATCCAGTGTGGTGTCTTGCATGGACACCAGAAACAGATAGAGTAAAGTATATTGTAGCGGAACTACCAGGTGTAAGATCCAATCATAAAAAGAATCCTTTCGTACCAATTCCTCCTCAGCTGTTTCCAAATTGGTGGTATTAGGTTTGAATACCAATTCTAAAACAGGCACCAGGATCCAGGCAATGATCATATTGATCCAAACCATCCACCCGGTTGTTTGGAAGGAAATACTGGCTCCAATAAAAAAGATAAATGGAGTCAAATACTTCAAGGCTTTGATACGATGGTGCATAATATAAAATTACAAGCCTTTCTTATTTCTTGTTTGGTTGCATAGCAATCCGGTAGAGGAGTAAGGCCATCAGGGCAAAAAAGCCAACCCCCAGCCATTTATATCCTTCACCGCCCAATTGTTCACTAAGGCTATGTTCTGCATTCCAACTTCCCAATGTAGTGCTGACGCTATCCATAGAGGAAAGAATGGCCACCAACACACCCGCTAAGGCACCCCCAGCCACCAGTCCTGTTGCAAATAAATTTCCTTTGCCGAGGTCTTCCTCCTCTGCACTTACCACAATATTCTTTTGCTTATGCCGCCATTCAACCAATCCACGTACGGCGCCGCCAATAAAGATGGGGAAGGTAGTGGAGAGTGGCAGGTAAATTCCAATAGCAAAGCTGAGCGCTTTGATGCCACAGAGTTCCATTACAATAGCAATGAATACGCCCACTAAAACAAATTGCCAGTCGAGGTTGAAGGATAAAATTCCTTTGATCAAGGTTGCCATCAAAGTTCCTTGCGGTGCAGGATATTTATCGGTACCAATCGCATGTTGAATTCCTTGTGCGGCCATTTCTGCTGTGGGCTGATCCAATACTTTAATGGTGGCACCAATAGCAATAGAGGAAACAATGGCACCAATGAACAAGGAGAGCTGTTGATACTTGGGTGTAGCTCCCACGATATAGCCCGTTTTCAAATCCTGTGATGTAGCGCCCGCATTAGCCGCCGCAATACAAATCATGCCGCCCACTACCAATGCCATGGGCTCATAAAAATGCCCGGTCCATTTCACGGCAATAAAAATCAAACAGGTCCCCATCAGCGTTGCAATGGTCATGCCGGAAATAGGATTATTGGACGAACCTATGAGTCCTACAATTCGAGAAGACACGGTTACAAAAAAGGCTCCGAAAATTATTACCAGTAAACCCAGTAATAATTTGCTTCCTACATTGGCACCGGGTATCAATGTATTGGGCATTAAGGCAATGATGGCAATGAGAATCAAACTTCCAATTCCCACTACTTTAATGGAGAGATCTTGTTCGGTGCGTGCTGTGGTAGCAGCTACACCACTGGATTGTTTGAGTGAACCAATACTTCCTTTGAAGGAAGAAATAATAGTTGGAATTGTTTTGATGAGGGTGATAAATCCTCCGGCTGCAACAGCGCCTGCACCAATCTGTCGAATATAGGCGCGATAAATAGCCGTGGACCAATCCGCAAATTGTCCGGTTGCAGGATCCCAACCGCCAGGCCCTCCCGCAACGGCTACATCCTTAAGATAACCCAGTTTCACTAACTGTGCGGCAATAATTACACCATTATCATTGAGTAAACTGGCCAATAAGGGAGTAAATACAAACCAGCTGAGTACACCACCTGCCACTAATACACCTGCAATTTTGGGTCCGATAATGTAACCAACTCCCAAGTACTCAGGTGTAATTTCTCCACTCACTTTAGCCGAAGGAAAAAATTTCTGTGTTTGCTTGGTCATGAATGAAGGCGCTTCGGCAATCACATGAAAAATTTTCTGTAAAAGCGCATAACCAAAAGCAACACCCAATCCTAAAAATGCAGTACGCGCAAAATCGCCTCCTTTCTCTCCCGCTTTTAAAACCGAGGCGCAAGCCGTTCCCTCGGGATAGGGCAAGGTTTTGTGTTCTTGTACAATTAAGGAACGACGTAGTGGAATCATCATCATGGTACCGAGCATTCCTCCAATGATAGCCAGCGTGAGAATGGTGAAATAATTGAAGAAATTGGCACTTCCTGCTTCACTCAAAAACAAAAAACCAGGTAATGTAAATACCACACCTGCCGCAATACTTTCTCCTGCAGAACCCGTTGTTTGGATAATATTATTTTCCAGGATGGTGGTCTTCAAAAATTTTCTACCTAACGTAATAGCTAATACAGCAATTGGAATTGAAGCCGATACGGTTAAACCCGCTTTAAGTGCCAGGTATACGGTAGAAGCACCGAAAATAATTCCAAAGGCAGCCCCTGTTAAAATAGATTTAAGGGTGAACTCTGCCATTTTTGTTTCTGGAGAAACAAAGGGTTTGAAGGATTGATCTGCCATAATTTATTTTTTATAGGCGATTAGAACAGGTCATTAATTGTTCATCAATTTTTGAAGTTTGCGTGTCAGTATTAGTAACATACCAGCAGCAATACCTGACATCACCACAAACAAAATAAAGAAGTCGTACAAATTATTCATCTCATAACCCATGAACGTAGTGGTTTTGCCATCGGGGTATAAAGCACTGAGTACACCGGCTAATTTGTTGGCGGCTGCACTGGCTAAAAACCAAACTGCCATCAATAAGGAAGCAAATTTGATGGGAGCTAGTTTATTGACCAGCGATAGTCCGATTGGAGACAAGCAGAGTTCGCCCCAAGTATGCAAGGCATACATGCCTAACAACCAGATCATACTCACTTTTGTTCCTACGGCCACATCTTTTACGCCAAAGGCAATCCACAAATAGCCGAGTGAAAGTAAAAAGAGTCCTAAAGACATTTTAGTGGGAGAGGAAGGTTCTCTTTTTCCCAATTTTAACCATAGCCAGGCAAACAACGGTGCAAATAAAACTACATAGATGGAGTTCAAGGAAGCAAAGAAGCTGGCAGGCACAGTGAAAAATCCTAAATCACGCTGAGTTTGTTCCTCCGCAAAAAAAGTAAGTGAAGCACCTGCTTGTTCAAAGGCGCTCCAGAAGAATACCACAAAGAAGGACACACTGAAAATCACAGCAACACGCTGCTTTTCGATTGTGCTCAACGTCTTATCTGAAAAAATTATAAAGCCAATCAATATTGGTGAGGCTATTAGGACATAGGTAAGGTAATCTACCACGCGGGTGTCTATATAGAGTGCTGTAATCATGATGGCTGATAACAAGATTAAGCCCCCCAGCATATTTAATGGACGAGTCCAAGAAGCAGGTGCATTGGCTGGTGTAAGGCCGAGCACATTATTATCTGGATCCAGTACATATTTTTTGTGGTAAACAAGCTGCACCACCACGCTGATCAGCATGGCAATCCCTCCGGCAAGAAATGCCCATTTAAAATCCTCAGGGTTGCCGGTATCACCTACCAACCCACAAATAATCGGTCCTAAAGCTCCACCCACGTTAATCCCCATATAAAAAATAGTGTAAGCAGAATCTGTTCTACGATCTCCTTTAGGGTAGAGTTGTCCAACCAGCGCTGAGATATTGGGTTTGAAAAAACCATTTCCGGTAATCATTAAGCCTAGTCCTGTAAAAAACAAGATAGTAGACAAATCGGCGGAGCTTTGATAAATAGAGGCGCAGAAAAAGAGTACAAATTCACCCAGTGCCATTAGAAGCCCGCCAATTATAATGGATCGTTGATTGCCCCAATAACGGTCTGCAATATATCCGCCCAACAATGGAGTCAAGTATACCAAGCTAGTATAGCTTCCGTAAAGGTTGGAGGCAAACGCTTTGTCAACTAATAGTGCTTTTGTCAAAAAGAGAACCAAGATGGCTCTCATTCCATAGTAATTGAATCGTTCCCACATTTCAGTGGCAAACAAAACAGCCAGTCCTTTTGGATGGCCTGAAGAAG
>CAIRNW010000108.1 GCA_903879995.1 uncultured Bacteroidota bacterium | reverse complement strand
GTTATGCGCTTTGTATGATTCAGGATCCAACTGAGCCTAATTTGATTTTTGTTGGAACAGAGCATGGTCTTTGGATTAGTGTAGATAATGGTGCAAATTTTTCACAATGGAAAAATGGATTTCCTTCCGTTTCTACGTATGATCTGGCCATTCAAGAACGTGAAGCTGATTTGGCAATTGCCACATTTGGAAGAGCGTTGTGGATTCTGGACGATATACGTCCTTTGCGTAAACTAGCCGCAAGCACAACAAAAACTCCTACTAAAAACATTACCCTTTTCCCTGCAGCAGATGCAGTACAAGCACAATACAAACCTGCTGATGGTTTTGAATGGAGTGTGATGGGAATCTGGGATGCGGATAACAGACCCCGTGGTGCCGCTATTTCTTTTTATATCAATAAACCTAAAAAAGCTGATTCAGCTACAACAAAACCTATTACACCAGCAATTGATAATGCTACCAGCCAAGTTACCCCAATGGGAGCTGGCGGTGGCGGAGGCAGAGGTGCAGGTGGTGGCGGAGGCAGAGGATTTGGAGGTGGATTTGGTAGAACGAACAGAGGGGATTCAGTTAGCGTTAGAATCTACAATACAGAGAAACAATTAATCCGCTCACTACGCTGGAATGTGGACACCGGTTTTAATAGAATGTATTGGGGTATGGAGGAAAAGGGAGTACGGATGCCAGGATCTCCTAAGCCACAACCCGGGGCACAAGAGCCAGGTGGATATCAGGTACTGCCTGGTACATATACGATTGTAATGACCTACGCAGGACAAATGGATTCGACTACCCTTCAAATTAAAGACGATCCACGTCTTGGTAATCGCAACGAAATCAAATTAGCTCAACGTCGTGCGTTGGATCGCTTACGAAAAACGGGTGCTAAATTAACTGAGGGAATGGATCGTTTGAATGAGGCAGAAGAAGTATGCAATAAAATGATTGCCCAATTGAAAGGGGTTGAAGGAAAACCTGCAGACTCACTTAGAAAAACAAGTAATGCCATCTTGGATGAGATCAAAAAGATCAGAGAAAGTATCAATGGAAAAACTTCTGATAAACAAGGCATCACCCGCAGTCCGTTTGAAGTCACTGTGATGACTGAATGGCAAAATGCCATGCAAAGTATCAATGCTAAAATGATGGCCCCCGGTACGCAAGAAGAAAAACTCATTCAAAATGCAGAGGAAGCTGTTCGTACTATCATTGGAACCATCAATACCCTCTTTGCCGGAAAGTGGGTGGAGTACAAAAAACAAGTAGAGGAAACAAAAGTAAATCTGTTCAAAGAGTACAGCCCTATTGGACAGTAATTATTAATTGCCAACAGGAACAGGGCTATAAGGGCAGCCTTGTTCCTGTTGTTGCAAAATGGTAGCCCGCTTTTTCAAGGCTTATTCGATCAGGATTAGTTGGATTTAGTAAAGGGTTAGTGTGATTGAAATGCGTAAAATAAACGCGCTCGCGTATTGTACGTGGTAAGCTGTCAAGCAATGCAATAGTTTCACTGATAAAGGGATGAGGAATCTCTCGCATCGGCCTATTTACTTCACCATCAGCAAAAAATGTTCCATCGATAAATGCATAATCAACTTTTTGAATTTCAGCAGCCAATGATCGATCCCATTTCTCCCACTTATCAATATCTGGAATAAATAAAAAAGATTTACGAGGACCTTTTACCCTGTACCCTACTGTTTCAGAAAACTCATCCCGATGAGGCACCAGTACGGGGGTGATTTGAAAACTACCCAGAAAAAAAACTTGTTCAGGATGAAGCCGTTTAGGTTGAATATTTTGCAAGCGAATAAGCTGACTCCATGGCCCATTATCAGTTAAAAACCGCTCCATGCGAGGCATAGTATAAACTGGAACTTGACTTGCATTCATCGATTCTCGTCCTAAAAATTGCAAACCTGTATAATGCCCGATATGGGCATGTGTCAAAAGAATAGCACCCAGTTTATAAGTTGTAGGCAGTACTTGGTTGATTAATTGAAACTGTGAAGCAATATCTGGCGTTGCATCCAAGAAATGATAGATATGTTGAGCGGAATCAATAAGCGCAATAGAAGAAACAAATTCTCTTTGCCTCATATCCTTACAACAAGACTTAAGACAACCCAGTTGCGGACGTCCTCCATCTTGCATGATTCCTACTACCAGCAATGAGGTTTCCTGGGCAGTTGCAAAAAAAGTAATACTACTCAACAATGCAACTAAACACCATTTCTTGCTGGCAACTATACTCCCCATCACTCGGCCACTATCACGGGTAAACGCTGCTCAACAATCATTTTATTAAACGACTGCAATCCTTCACCAAGCACCACTTGCAATTGGGCAAGCGCAGCATCGACTTGTGTCGCTAACGCGCTGAAAACATCACGAGCTTGTTGAGGAGGCGCCATATTTCCACTGTTTGCCATATCAAACACACCACTGAGTTTATCATCAAGACGAATGGGGTAATTCAGCACATCCTGCCCGCTCTTTGCTTTAGTTTGATGTAGCAATTCTTCAACAGCTGTTAATCGCTTAGAAAGACTATCCCCTAAATTTTTCAAGGCAGCCGGACATGTTTTACCCAACCGAGCCGTGTATTCAGTTATCTGCTGTCGTGTATTTTTTATTTTACGGATCGCCTTCATGGTCTCGTTAAATTTCTCTTGTACTTGAACTAAGAATGAGACCTGTGCTTCATAATCAGCTTGCGAACACTTATAATTGGGATCAGCTAACAAATTAAATGAAACAGTGGTACTATCGGAACCTATTTGGATATGAGCAGTATATTTTCCCGGAGCTGCAGTGATTCCAGAGGGTACACCATTCCATAAGATCAATCCGTCCGCCTTTTCAGCCTCGGGATACTTCAAATCCCAAACAAACTGATTAAATCCTTTCTTGATTGTTAAAGGATTTTCTTTAGATCCTGTTGCAAATTTTTTAATCACTTTTCCTGCGGGACTACTAATTGTAATGGAAGCTTTTGTAGAATCAGCTACAGCCCTAACCCAATAATTAACTACTACTCCTTTAGGTGGATTCATGGCACTATTTGCTGGAACACTTGCAGCACCCCAACGACTGGAAGTGGCAGACACGCGAAATGCATCATTGATTTGATAAACGTGCATGTTCTTAGCAGTCAAGTTGGGATCTAATTGCTGCACCATGGACAGATCATCTAAAATCCAAAGTGATCGGCCTTGCGTAGCCACCACCAGGTCATTATTTTTTATGGTAAGATCAGTGATGGGTGTGATTGGCAAGTTCAACTGGAAGGAATGCCAATTAGCGCCACCATCATAACTCACATACATCCCAAATTCAGTTCCGGCATAGAGTAGACCTGGTCTTTTATGATCAGCGCGCATCACACGGGTGAAGTGTTGTGCTGGGATTCCATTGGTAATTAACTGCCAATTTTGGCCATAGTCTTCTGTTTTATAGATATAAGGCGTGTAATCATCCAGCTTATAGCGTGTTCCGGTAATGTAAATAACTCCTTTTCTGAAGGGGTCTGCTTCAATGGCATTCCACATCATCCATTGGGGAACTCCTTTTGGAGTCACGTTACTCCAATTTGCACCTCCATCTTTACTGAAATGAACTAGCCCATCATCACTGCCCGTCCAAATATGATCTTTTTCCAATGGACTTTCCATTGCAGTAAAAATGGTGCAATAATATTCAACAGAAGTATTGTCTTTGGTAATGGGACCTCCACTTGAATACTGTCTGGACTTATCGTTTGTAGTTAAATCAGGTGATAACTGTTTCCAACTAGCCCCCTCATTTGTAGTCACAAACAAGGCATTGCCCGCACAGTATAATTTTTTAGGATCATGGGGAGAGAAAAAGATGGGGAAGTTCCATTGAAATCGATACTTGAGCACATCAGCACCCGCTCCCATAGGATTATCCGGCCAAACAGTGATGGCCCTGTTCTCCCCGGTTGTATGATCAAATCTTGAAAGATATCCTCCATAGTTTCCGCCATACACAATATTAGGATTGAGTGGATCAGCAACCACATAACCACTTTCTGACCCAGCAGTAGGTTCCCAATCTTGCTCAGTGATATAACTTCCATAAGTTGAAGAGCGAAGTCGTAACGTAGAATTATCTTGCTGTGCAGCCAACACGCGATACGGAAAGGCATTATCCGTACTAACCCTATATAACTGAGCAGTAGGCTGATTCATATAGGTGCTCCAGTTTTGCCCCTCATCAAAACTCACTTGTGCACCACCATCATCCGCTACAATCATCCGTTTTCCATCCTGTGGATCAATCCACAGATCATGATGATCTCCGTGTGGAGTTCGTAAAGATTGAAAAGTTTTTCCACCGTCGCGACTTTTCATAAACCCTACATTAGGGCAATACACCACATTTTCATTTTTGGGATCCACAAACACTTTGGTGTAATACCAGGCACGCTGACGAATATTATTATCATTGCTTTGGAGGGTCCAGGTTTCTCCGGCGTCGCTGCTGCTATAAAGACCTCCTTTTTCATTCTCAATAATTGCATAAAGTTTATTGGAATTTGAGGGAGCTACCGCAACTCCAACAATTCCCCAGGTCCCTTTTGGCAAACCTGTTGCAGCGCTAATATTAGTCCATGTTTCACCGCCATCTACACTTTTCCATAGTCCGCTTCCCTCGCCACCACTCTCCAGACTATGTGGAGTACGAATAACACGCCAGGTTCCCGCGTATAATACAGCAGGATTTTCTGCATCAATCACCAAGTCACTACAACCAGTTTGCTCATTGACAAATAAGGTTCTTTTCCATGTCTGACCTCCATCTGTAGATTTAAAAACACCTCTTTCTTGATTAGGACCAAACAAGTGACCCATTACACCAGCCCATACAACAGAGGGATTAGTTGGATGAACCAAAATATTGATGATATGTCTGCCATCCTTCAATCCCATGTTCTTCCAGGTTTTTCCGGCGTCTTCGCTTTTCCAAATACCTCCCAACCCTTCAGATACGTTTCCACGCATGGTGTTCTCCCCTTCTCCTACATAAATTATTTTTTCGTCAGAGGGTGCAATAGCAATTGCCCCAATAGAACTTCCAAAATAGCCATCGCTTATATTTTTCCAGTTGCTGCCGCCATCAGTGGTTTTCCAAACACCTCCGCCGGTAGCCCCGAAATAAAAAGTATTTCTGGATTGCAAACTACCTGCAGCGGCTGCGCTTCGTCCACCCCGAAATGGACCAATCATTCTATACTTGACACCGCTAAGCAAGGTTGCATCCAGCAAAGGAGCATTCACTGGGGTTGATTTTATTTTTTTGGGTTGCGCAACGGCGCTCACAGCAAATGCAAGCAGTACAAAAACAGATAGCAATTGTTTCATAAAGTAATTTTAAAGACGTTGAAATTAATACTTTCCAACTATCCTTACCTAACTTCACATAAGATAATTCTACCCTATGAAAAGAATAATTTTTATCAGCATGTTGAGTCTACTGGTAGCTGGTTGCGGAAAAGATAGTCCAGTACCCAGTGATCCCTGCCAAGGAATAACCGTTACTGTGACCGCCAATACAACCAACCCCACAGGAACAACTGCAAACGGTACTATTATTGCCACAGCCTCTGGAGGAACAGGGCCCTATACTTATAGCCTCAATGGTGGAACTTTTCAGGCCACCGGACAATTTGTAAATCTGGCAGCGGGCTCTTACACTGTCACCGCAAAGAGTGCAGCGGGTTGTTCAGGCAATGCAACATTTACATTGACAACTACCTCCCCTTGCACAGGAGTAACTATCACCATCACG
>CAIRNW010000107.1 GCA_903879995.1 uncultured Bacteroidota bacterium | reverse complement strand
GAGAGGGGCACTCATTATCTTTGATACTAAGCTCAAGTGCCCCCACTTTTACCTGCGCACTTACCGTATAATGAGAATTTTTTTTAATTAAAAATTGCGGAATCACACTCTCTGCACTCAATTCCAGTGGCTCCAGGTTTGCTGTTTTAAAGGACTTTCCGGATTTAAGTTGAAAAACTAATGAGGAAGTGGAGAGATCTCTGAATAAGCGATGCAATTTGGGCAGCAAGTATTCCGTTATCAAATCTTTAGTTTCATCCGGCAAATCATCTCCTTCCTGATGAATAATGTTATCCCAAATACCTGAAAAAGGAGAGTTCCGACTTACGTATTTTTTTACTTCGGCATCCTGCAATTTTCGTATTGCTTGTAATAATTCACGATCGGTATCGGTTAAATCGTCTATATCTACAAATCGAGTAATATCTAATTTTTCTATTCGGCCCGCAAAACTATCATTGGTATCGTCGGGCTCACCTATAATGGCATCCATACCAAAGCGTGGAAACTCTTTTTTATTAAAATTGATCACAACACCAATACGCCGGGAAGACGCTTTGGTAGGTTTTACCTTAACTTCTTCAGCTGGCAGCAAGGGTTTTGTAGGGAAAAGAACAGGCCTGGTTGCAGATGCAGGAGACGCAACACGTTTTATGCTGGCATCCAATACACGTAAAAAAGGTTTACCATCCTTGTAGGCAAATTCAAACTTACCATCCAGGTTGTCCTTTAAGGAATAACCATAGGCCTCTAGCAATTTATTTTTTTCTTTATCCCAGTTACGAATACTATCAAAATAGTTGGCACCGTGTGTATTCAATAATTGAAGGAGTACAATAACCTTGGGTAAACATAACGGATGTTGCGTATCCTCATAATCACAGCTGGTGTCAAAATTTCGCTCCTCATTTTTTCGGATCAACACTTCGTAGTCATTGCCCTCCAGCGTAAGATGGGCTTTTACAGTTTCATTTTCTGCATATGAGATGGCTGCTTTTTTGGTCCGCAAATAAGTCTCAGCTTGCGATAAAATTTGTGGTCCACAAAGCAGTCGTATATTTTTTAAATCGATGGTTTTCATTTTCACCACCGTATGTCGCTGATCGTATTGAATTTGTCCAGTCTTTAGCTGACCTCGATCTAATAATTCCTGCAGCTGAAGCAGCGCAGCGGTTTCGTGTCTACAGATATCCCCTAAATTATAGGGACAGGAACAACGTAAGGAAGTAGCACCCGGTTCTTTAAAATGATGAATGTAAACTTTATAAAACGTATTATAACTATCATCCCGGACTCTGAACGTAGCCGTTCCAAACAACTCGTCGTAATCAACAAGCTCTACAAAACCAATTGCATGAATTTTTTTGCCACGACGAATTACTTCATCAGTGCCATGCGTATAAATATATTTTACAAGATGCGGTAATGCCACTGTTATCGATGCACCCCTTGTATAAAGGAGAACCTACAAATCTAAAGGAATAAGCGTCGAATTTCCCTGTGGGAAAAAATAAAGAAGCAAATAAGTTAGTAGCTGATTTCGCAGGCAAAAAAAGATGTATCTTAGAAGATTTATTTTTTTACAATCAGCTTTCCATCCTGGTATACCGGCAATACATTGGCTACATCCGGTGTGAGACAAAATTCAATATCCTTGATTAACCCAAAACGTTTTACCAAACGATGATAGTGGGTTAACTGTGGGGCAAAACCTAATAAATCACCGGCATGTTTTTGATAAAGTGTGGTAGCCATCAATGAACTATCACAATGAATAGTAAAATGTTCTTGTACTTGATTAATTACCGCACCAGCAAACAGCGTATCCTCCAGATTAAAACGATCTTTCCAGCCCGCACAACCCAGTACTACATCTTTACCCTCCTGAATCAAAAAAGAACAAACTGAGGAAAGATTAGGGAAACTACCAGCAATGATAGTGGACGCATTACGATCTAAAGCCATTTGCAGTAAGCGAGTTCCGTTGGTAGTAGTTAAAACCAGGTTTCGATTTTCAATAAAACTGCGCGTATACTCCAGAGGGGAGTTACCATGCTGTAAACCCTCAGCAATCATACCATCGCGTTCGCCCGCTGCAATGCCATCAATGTTCTTTCCCATTTCAATAGCCTTGGGAACTGAGTCTACAGGAATTACAGCACGAGCACCATTATATAAAGCGGCGGCAATAGTAGAAGTAGCTCGAAACACATCAATAATTACAACAACACTGTTGCTTAAGTCATAAAGATGCAAGAGTGCTGGAGAGAGTGAAGTATAGAGCGTAGGTTTGTTAGACATAATTAATAAGAGAGCGCAAATTTAGAATTAATTCGACAAAGGAGAGCGGTGGAAGTAAAGTGTTTTAGCGCACTAAGAGTTTTTTCCAGCGATCGGTTTCAGCATAATTTTTTATCAGCGCTATCTTTTGCTGAAGATACCTTTCCATGTACTGGTTAAAATAAACCGCGTTGAACAATCTTCCCAATTGGCCATAAGGAAATTCGTAAGTCAACAGGTCAATCATCAGCATGCCATTGTCAATTGGCTTAAAATGATGTTCGTGTCGTAACATAGTCAAATCCCCTTGTAATTGGACCTCTACATACATTTCAGGCTTGATCATTTCCACGATTTTCACACGTTGCAGTCTTTCTTTAAAAAGATGGTAGGACTTCCAGGTAATAGTTTCACTTTTTTCCAAGAGGCCAAAACGAGTGCCTGCCACTGCATCGGTCTTATATCCTGTATACGCGCCTTTATGTACACTCACATGACGGCTCAGGTCAAACACAATGTTGGCCGGTGCTGCAATAAATGTAGTCAGATGAATCGTAGTCATAACTTAAATAAAAGGTACTTTGACAACTTTTGCTTTTAATTGTTTATCACGAACCTGTATGTGCACAATCGTATCCAAGGTTGTAAAGGCAGCGTTGATATATCCCAGTCCAATCGCTTTGTTCAAACTCGGTGATTGCGTTCCAGAGGTAACCACCCCTATGGATTGACCCTCTTGGTTCTTGATTTCATATCCATGACGCGGAATACCTTTATCAATCATTTCAAATCCTACCAACTTTCGCTGCAATCCTGCTGCTTTTTGATCGGCCAGTGCAGTAGCGTTGGTAAAGGATTTTGAAAACTTAGTAATCCATCCTAATCCAGCCTCTAGTGGAGAAGTAGTATCATCAATATCGTTACCATACAGGCAAAATCCCATTTCCAGACGTAGTGTATCGCGTGCACCCAGTCCAATTGGTTTAAGTCCCTGCGGGGTTCCTATTTCAAAAATGGCATTCCATGTTTTCTCCGCCTGGCCTTCCTTGTCTTCAAAATAAATCTCTACACCACCTGCACCCGTATATCCGGTGGCACTGATTAATACATTCTCTACACCCGCAAAGGTTCCTTTTACAAAAGTGTAGTAGGCAAGATTCAGCAAATCCATCTCCGTAAGTGGCTGCAAGATGCG
>CAIRNW010000106.1 GCA_903879995.1 uncultured Bacteroidota bacterium | reverse complement strand
GTAACAACATCCACTATGAATAATCATAGTACAAAGTATTTTTTACTAAAATAACCACAGTCCAGTATTTACCATAATTACCATCCCTTTCTCACCGTTGCGGGACGATTAAATGAAAGTCGAACTTAAAAACTAAAACATGAATCATGTAGGCATCCGTCCCGAAGGCGCAACGCTCGATTACTTGGGACTTAAAAATTTGGCAGCGGCATTTTGGAATTTATCTCCCGCAGAATTGGTAGAAGAAACCATTACCTTAGGACAAGGAAGTCTTTCAGACACCGGTGCATTGTGCGTAGATACTGGAGAATTCACGGGTCGCTCTCCCAAAGATAAGTTCATTGTAAAAGATGCCAATACTGAAAAATCAGTTTGGTGGAGTCAGTTTAACATCCCCTTTGAAAGTCAAAAATTCGATCAGCTGTTCGATCGCATGCGCGCCTATTTGGTGGGGAGAGAGGTGTATGTGAGAGATGCTTTTGTTTGTGCAGATCCACGATATAGAATGAATGTTCGTGTGGTAACAGAGTTCCCCTGGAGCAATATGTTTGCTTACAATATGTTCATGCGTCCCACTCAGGAAGAGTTGAAAAACATCCAACCCGATTGGCATGTCATCTGCGTTCCAGGATTCATGGCTGATCCCGAAACGGACGGAACTCGTCAACACAATTTTGCGGTGATCAATTTCACCAAGAAAATGGCCATTATTGGTGGAACCGGATATACAGGAGAGATAAAAAAAGGAATTTTCACTGTTTTAAATTACGTCCTACCTCACGAAAAAGGAGTGTTGCCCATGCACTGCTCTGCCAATGTGGGTAAAGACGGAGACACTGCTGTGTTCTTTGGTTTGAGCGGCACAGGTAAAACAACACTTTCTTCAGATCCTAATCGTCAATTGATTGGAGATGATGAGCATGGTTGGACCGATTCTACTGTTTTCAATTTTGAGGGAGGGTGTTATGCCAAAACCATTGACTTAACACACGAAAAAGAACCACAGATTTATGACGCTATCAAATTCGGGGCGATCCTAGAAAACATTGGTTTTCAAGAAGACGGAGTGACCCCCAACTATTCGGATAGTTCTCGTACAGAAAACACCCGCGTTAGTTACCCCATTCATCACATTGACAACATCATGCAACCCAGTCTGGGCGGCATTCCAAAAAATATTTTCTTCTTAACCTGCGATGCTTTTGGTGTATTGCCTCCCATCAGCCAGTTGACCAAAGGACAGGCCATGTATCAATTCATTAGCGGTTATACCGCCAAAGTTGCGGGTACAGAAGCGGGTATCACAGAACCTACCACCACCTTCAGCGCTTGTTTTGGAGCGCCTTTCCTCCCCTTGCATCCCACGCAGTATGCGGAGATGATGGGTAAGAAAATTGACGAGTGTGGTGCCAAGGTTTGGTTGATCAACACCGGTTGGAGCGGAGGTTCCTATGGTACCGGAGAGCGTATGAAGTTGAAATATACCCGTGCTATGATTACCGCCGCATTAGAAGGTAAATTGGACAATGCGGAATTCAAAACGCATGAGATTTTTGGATTAGCGATGCCCACTTCCTGTCCAGATGTTCCTAGCGAACTATTGGATCCAAAATCAACTTGGAAAGATGGAGCTGCTTATGACGCAAAAGCATCGGAACTCGCAGAGAAATTCGTGAACAATTTTGAGAAATTTAAAGAGTTTGCCAATGAAGAAATCATGGCAGCCTCACCAAAAGTGACCGCATGATCATTCCGAAAGGACCACTGACTTTAATTGAATTAAAAAAAATCTATCAATCCTCCGCCAAAATTCAATTGGCAGAGGATTGTTGGAAAGACATTGAAGCCTCTCGCCAATATTTAGATGCTACGGGTCAACCTGATCAGGCTCCCAT
>CAIRNW010000105.1 GCA_903879995.1 uncultured Bacteroidota bacterium | reverse complement strand
GCATTGAGCGAACTCATTCCTTTTGCATTGATCTTATCAAGAATCGCATCAATACGATCCTGTGTTAAATGCGGGGTTCTCTTGAAGGGTCGGCGTGTTGCTTTGTAAAATAATTGTTCCTTTAAAGGGAGTCTGATTTTTTTAGGACGGTTGGGATTGAAAAGCTGACCGGCCCACTCAAATAAGTTGCTCATCCAGGCACTGGTGTCAATCCCTCTGCCAATCAAGCGCATGAAAACAAACCCTGTTATTCCTCCTGCAAGAAGTGGCAAATAACTGAGGGGTTGATCTAGTGGTCGGGTAGCCAGCGTAATCAGAATATATACACTGCTTAACACCCATAATGGAAATCCACCCAATAGATCGGGCATGATTCTATATTGAGGTGTTAGCAGGGTGGTAGCTACCGCAATGGCCATTACTGCTGCAGTAGATCCCATATAACCGCCCGTGTTGGCGATAGAGGGGAAAAACAGGGAGGCTATTACGTATGTGAGACCACCCGCCCAGGCTCCATAGAGATAAAGTGGAATAATTTTTCGATTGCCACTGAGGTCTTGAAAAATAAAACCAAAGGCCCATAGCCAAAGCATATTGCCAATTACCATCCAAATGCCCAGGTTGGCAAATGGAAAGGTTAATATGGTCCACCCGTGCGTGAGTACTTCTGTTGGAGAAGCCGGCAAGAGAAACCAGGGAAGAATCGAATTGCGAAAGGTGGCTTCTAATACCGCTCGATCCTGATAAAAGAAAAATAAATAAGCTTTACACAAGGAAATAGTGATAAATACAATCAGATTGGCTGCCACCAGCTTAATCAAGGCATTGCTAGAGTCTCCCAGTGTAAGTCTTCGGCTTGCGGAATAGTTCATACAATCAATACAACGAACGGCGGTTGGTTTTGTTCCAAAAATAGACAATCAAAAATCCGGTAATTGCCCCACCCAGGTGTGCAAAATGAGCAATATTATCTCCGGTTATGGAAGTAACTCCACCAAACAGATCAATCGCAGCTAATCCCAGCATTGCCCATTTGGCTTTCACGGGCACGGGGATGAACATGATAAATAACTCCGTATTGGGAAATAAATAGGCAAAAGCTGCCATTACCCCCATTACTGCTCCACTGGCACCCAAGGCTGGTGAGATGGCGCCAATATTATCTTGAATGGCTTTATAGTTATTGACCTGGAAAAAGGAAAGTAATTCTTCACAACGAACATATTGCATACCCAGATGCAGTGCAGCAGCTCCCAATCCCGAGGCCAGGTAGAAAAATAAAAAGCGTTCTCCTCCCCAAACATTTTCCAATACGCGTCCAAACATCCAAAGCGTGAACATATTAAAGAGAATGTGAAAAAAAGTGCTGGGCGAATGAGAGAACATATGCGTTACTATCTGGTAGGGTTTGAATTGCTGCCCGGCCTCCAGCGCACCTGATTCCACTAATAGTTTATGTAGTTGATCAGGCATGATGGGCCAAAGCATAAACCACTCTGTTATTGGGAAGCGGTTGGCTAGCGTTAATTGCGCAATAAAAACCAGGGCATTGATGATGATCAGGTTTTTAACAATGGGGGGAAAGCCATCGGGTCTCGTGAAACGGAAGTCACTCATACTGCAAAAGTACGCGAATCGCTTTATCGTCTTTTTAATTGTACGATATTCTCTATATGATGGGTATGTGGGAACATATCCACGGGTTGAACTTTTGTTACTTGATAATGGGCATCCAGTAACTGCAAGTCACGGGCTTGTGTGGCAGGATTGCAACTCACATACACAACAGTGGGAGCGCCTATTTCAATCAGCTTCTCAATAAGTTTAGCATGCATACCGGCACGGGGTGGATCAGTAACTATTACATCGGCCTGGCCCTGCGCTGCAAAAAAATCGCTGGTGCAGATATCAATCACATCTCCTGCAAAAAAAGAAGTATTATTCAAATTATTTAACTGTGCGTTCTCGCGTGCATCGTCAATGGCAGCAGCTACCTGTTCTACACCAATGATTTTTTTAGCCCCCGGACTCATAAAGATGCCAATACTACCTGTGCCACAGTAAAGATCATATAAGGTTTCTTGACCAGTTAAACCGGCTGCTTCTTCGGTAAGCTGATATAATTTTTCAGCCTGACGCGTATTGGTTTGAAAAAACGAACGGGGTCCAATTTTAAAGCGAAACTTTTTATTGTAACGCGTATTTAATAATTCTTCCTCAATAAATCCCTTGCCAGTAAATGGAATGGGTTCCAAGTCAAAAATGCTGTCATTCCACTTGAGGTTAACCGTATATAGTAGCGTGGTGATGGAGGGAAATTCTTTTTGTATTGCCGCCAGTAAGGGGAGTAGTAGTGATTGGTTGTTTTCGCCCACAATCAAATTGACCATTACTTGCCCTGTTTCGCAAATTCGAATTTGTAGATTACGTAAAAAGCCAGTGTGCAAGCGATAATCATAGAAGCTTAATTGATGCTGCTTCGCATAGGATTTAATAAATAAGCGAATTTGATTGGTGGGCTCAGCTTGTAAATGACAGGTGGTAATATCAACAACCTTATCAAAAAAACCACGCGCATGAAAGCCTACCACATTAGTGGTTCCTAAGATGGTCGGATCGTTTAATTCGCTGGGTAGTAAAAAGCGCTTGTTACTAAAGGTGTATTCTATTTTGTTTCGGTATTGAAATACCGATTGACTTCCCACAATTGGCTCGAGTAATGGTAATTCTATTTTACCTATTCGTTTTAAGGTTTGTTCAACCTGTTGTTGTTTGTACCGTAATTGCCACTCATAAGGCAGCTCCTGCCACTGGCACCCGCCACAAACACCTATATGTGCACAACGGGCGGCAATTCGGTGAGGAGCCTGTTCGTGAAAATGGATTACTGAGCCCTCCGCCCAGTCTTTTTTGCTTTTATGTATTCGAACATCCACCCGATCTCCAGGAATTGCCCCTTCAATAAAAATTACTTTACCATCGATCCGGGCCAGGCATTTTCCCTCGGCTGCATAATCTTCTACCAATACCTGGGGAATGATCTTTGGTTTTTTTGTTCGCCGCATTTAACAAAGATAACGGCGGTGTCCTCTTGAATTTTAATAACTTTATCCTTCTTTATGCATATGAAAAATTGGTTAACTATTTGCTTTTGTTTGCTTGGCTTTTACGGGCTGGCACAAACGGGGTACGAGATTAAAGTAACGTTTAAGCCCTACAAGAATCAATATATCTACCTGGGACATTATTTTGGTAAAACCTATCCAATTATTGACTCTGTTAAATTGGATAATAACAGTACTGGAGTTTTCAAAGGAAACAAGTTATTGCAAGGTGGAATCTATTTGATTGGTTATCCGAATCGTTCTGGTTTTTTTGAAATCCTACTGGATAAGCAACAACGGTTTTCGGTAATAGCTGACTCTGCCACTGCACCTGCAGGTATTCAGTTTATGGGTTCTCCCGATAATGAACTGTTCAACACCTATCAACGTTTTATGGGGGAAAAGGGAGCGCAGATCAATATAGTTCGTGAGTCACTCAAAAATGCCAGCGCTACCGACTCTGTTCGTATCAATCAAGAGTTAATTCGATTGGATCAGGAATTGCGTGTTTATCGGGAAAAAATGATCACAGAGCACCCTAACACCATACTCAGTGCATTATTGATGGCGATGAAAGAGCCTGTATTACCCGCTAACTTACAAAAGCCT
>CAIRNW010000104.1 GCA_903879995.1 uncultured Bacteroidota bacterium | reverse complement strand
TAGCAAAAGTTGGTTTAGATGGCCACGATCGTGGTGCTAAAGTTATTGCTACGGCTTTGCGAGATGCTGGAATGGAAGTAATTTATACCGGGCTACGTCAAACGCCTGAAATGGTGGTGAATACAGCGTTGCAAGAAGATGTTGATGCCATTGGAATCTCAATCCTGTCCGGCGCGCATAATACTGTTTTTCCAAAAGTGATTGCATTGATGAAAGAAAAAGGGTTGAATGATGTATTACTAACAGGAGGAGGTATTATTCCGGAAGAAGATAGTGCGGAACTTTACAAAATGGGAGTTGGAAAATTATTTCACCCCGGCTCCGACACGAGAGAAATAGCTGAATTTATAAAAGACTGGGTAGCCTCCCATCGTTCCTAATTTAATTATATGAGCCAACAAAACTGGGGATCGTTCCAAACCTTATTGGGCCATCTCGAAGAGGGCGTACTCACGCTCACAATCAATAGACCTGATAAAATGAATGCACTCAATCAAGCGGTGCTGACTGAATTAGCGCAGGCAATTGAGCAACTTGAAAAAGACCAGGCTGTAAAAGGCGTGATTCTCACGGGGGCAGGTGAAAAAGCATTTGTAGCGGGCGCCGATATTAGCGAATTCAAAGGTGCAGATGTAAATAGCGCCATGGAGATGGCCTCGAAAGGACAAGCTATTTTTGACCGACTGGAAAAAAGTAAAAAGCCCACTATCGCAGCAATACATGGATTTGCACTAGGAGGAGGTTGCGAACTAGCTATGGCTTGTCACATCCGTATTGCTACAGAACAAGCACGTTTTGGTCAACCTGAAGTTAATTTGGGTTTGATACCGGGTTATGGAGGTACACAACGCTTAACACAATTGGTGGGAAGAGGAAAAGCACTAGAGATAATGATGACAGGTAATATGGTCGATGCAACCAATGCTTTACAAATTGGGCTAGTCAATCAAGTAGTACCAGCAACTGCTTTAATGGAAGAGGCTAAAAAAATGATGGGAACCATACTGACCAAAGGACCTCAGGCGGTGGCAAAAGTCATTGAAGCAGTCGAGGCTTGTTTTGATAAAACTAAAAATGGCTACCAAGCGGAAGTAACACTATTTGGCCAATGCTTTGGCACTGCAGAAATGCAGGAGGGCGTCAGTGCATTTCTGGAAAAAAGAAAGCCAAAGTTCAGCTAACTTTGCAGGGCCAATAACCCCATTCAAATGCAATACAGAATTGAGAAGGATACCATGGGTGAAGTCAAGGTTCCCCTGGATGCCTATTATGGCGCACAAACACAACGTAGTATTGAAAACTTTAAGATTGCCCAGGACATTAATCGAATGCCCAAGGAAATTATCCGGGCATTTGCACACTTAAAGAAAGCAGCAGCACTGACTAACATGGATGCAGGTGTTTTACCCAAAAACAAAGCTGCATTAATTGGAAAAGTTTGTGACGAAATACTGGATGGCAAATTGGATGCTTATTTCCCTTTGGTTGTATGGCAAACAGGCAGTGGTACGCAAAGCAATATGAACGTGAACGAAGTGATTGCATATCGAGGACACGTGCTAAAAGGAGGAAAGCTGACCGATAAAGAAAAATTTCTTCATCCAAACGATGATGTCAATAAATCGCAGTCTTCGAATGATACTTTCCCAACTGCCATGCATATTGCTGCGTATACGGTATTAATAGAAAATACCATCCCAGGGATTAAAAAATTGCGAGATACCCTTGCCAAAAAGAGTAAGCAATTCATGAAAGTGGTCAAAATAGGTCGTACACATTTTATGGATGCAACTCCCTTGACCGTCGGTCAAGAATTTAGCGGTTATGTTTCTCAACTGGATCATGGACTAAAGGCCATCAAAAACTCATTATCACATCTGCGTGAATTAGCCTTGGGCGGAACAGCAGTGGGTACCGGTATCAATACACCAAAAGATTATGACAAAAACGTAGCCAAGCATATTGCTAAATTGACTGGCTATCCTTTTATTACTGCGGAGAACAAATTTGAAGCACTGGCGGCACACGATGCAATAGTCGAAGCACATGGCGCCTTGAAAACGGTAGCGGTTAGTTTAATGAAGATTGCCAATGATATTCGTATGCTTTCCTCGGGTCCACGTAGCGGAATTGGAGAGTTATTTATTCCTGATAATGAACCAGGATCCTCTATCATGCCAGGAAAAGTAAACCCTACACAATGTGAAGCGCTTACGATGATTGCCGCACAGGTATTAGGCAATGATGTAGCGATAAATATTGGCGGTGCCACGGGGCATTTTGAATTAAACGTATTTAAACCCGTGATGATCTATAACTTCTTGCACAGCGCCCGTTTGATTGGTGAGGGTTGTATTTCTTTTAATGATAAATGTGCGGTAGGTATTGAACCTATTCATGCTAATATCAAAAAACATGTAGACAACTCCTTGATGCTAGTGACTGCATTAAATACAAAAATTGGCTATTACAAAGCAGCTGAAATTGCACAAAAAGCGCATAAGCAGGGAACAACGTTGAAAGAAATGGCCATACAGCTGGGATATGTAACGGCTGCAGAATTTGATGAATGGGTGCGTCCAGAGAACATGGTAGGAAAACTAAAATAAACATGTCGAAAAAAAACCAGCTTATCCTATTGATCATCTTGATACTGGTTGCAGACCAGTGTCTCAAACTATGGGTAAAACTTAATCATCCCACAGGAGAGATTATTCGTGTAGCGGGTATGGATTGGTTTCGTTTGCACTTTATCGAAAATCCAGGAATGGCTTGGGGTTGGAAGTTTGGGAACGAAACAGGAAAAGCTATTTTGACCTTATTCAGACTGGTAGCCGTTATAATAGGTACCTGGTATCTCGGAAAATTTATCAAAGAAAAATATGCATACGGCTTCTTGGTATGTGCGGGCTTAATATATGCAGGTGCGGTAGGAAATTTAATTGATAGCCTTTTTTATGGTGTAATTTTTGATAAAGGATTACACTACAGTGCAATTCTTAATGACTATATCGGCTATACGGGTATTGCAACATTTTCATCTGAAGGCTATTCTTCCTTGTTACATGGTAGCGTCGTAGACATGCTTTATTTCCCCATATTACAAGGCCATTTTCCGGAGTGGTTCCCTTTTATTGGAGGAAACGCCTTTGAATTTTTTAGCCCTATTTTCAATATTGCCGATGCCTCCATTTCTGTTGGTGTAATTACACTGTTTCTGTTTCAGCAAAAATTGATTCGTAAAGAAACGCAAGAAGTTCCTGCCACAGGAACCACAAATTCAACGGTATCTGATCAAACGCAGATCCTGTAATCAATCCTGGAAATATACTCGCTTCACACGTTGAGAGATCCCTGTTAAAATTTCATACGGAATAGTAGTGGCCCAATGAGCAACCTGTTCAACAGGTAATTCCTTTCCGAATAATATAACTTCATCCCCTACTTGTGCCGTTGGAATATCGGTAACATCAATCATAAACATATCCATACAAACAGTGCCAAGTATTGGAGCTAATTTTTCCTGCACCCAAACATACCCCTTTCTATTTCCCAAACTACGAGGATAACCATCCGCATAGCCCACACGTACCGTAGCCAATCGCGTGGGACGTTCTACCACAGTCTTACGATTATAACTCACCCCACTACCCGCTGGAATTATTTTGATTTGTGCAATCGTAGAACGGAAGGTAATGGCAGGTTTTAAAGTTAGGAGTGAGGATTTTTCAATTCCATATAAACCAATTCCAACTCTTACCATATCCATCACTAAAGACGGATGTCTGATAGCACCGGCAGAGTTAGCAATATGGCGAATAAACCGAGCATCTACCTCACTCGTGAGCAACCGAATAAATGAATTATACACTGCAAATTGCTCATTAGTGAATGAATCAGCAGCAGCATCCTCACTGGCGGCCAAATGAGAAAAAACAGATTGAATTAAAAAACTAGCCGTAGAGGTCAGTCGCTTTATTACATGAGGCCACTCCGCTTCGGTGAGCCCAAGTCGGTTCATCCCCGTTTCAATTTCTAAATGAATCGGATAATTGGTAATTCCTTGCTGTTGAAGAAACTGATCAAAAGAATCCAGTAAAGCAACAGAATATAGTGCAGGCTCCAATTGATAAGTAAGTAAAGTCTCAAAAGCAGCCGGTTCTGTATTCATCACCATAATAGGAGTAGTAATTCCCGCTTTACGCAACTCCACTCCTTCATCAGCGTAGGCAACTCCAAAATAATCTACGCCTTGAAATTGTAAAACATGCGCTATTTCAGTAGCTCCGCTTCCATATGCAAAGGCTTTCACCATCGCCATGATCTTTGTATCAGGCTTTATATGCTGTCGATACTGATTGTAATTATGAACCACCGCCTGTAAATCAATTTCCAGTCGGGTCTCATGTACTTTTTCCTCCAAGATGGCTACTACTTGCTCCAGCCCAAAACTGCGTGCCCCCTTAATCAAAATGATTTCATCTCGGAATGATCGTAGTTGTACTTGTGATAGAAAAGAAGCTGTATCGCTATACTGCTCCAATTGCCATAAGGAAGAAGTAGCTGATAAAGCAGCCCCGATAGAAGGGCCAATAGTAATCAGTCGAGCAATGGGCACTTGTTCTAAAAGCACCTGTATACGGGCATAAAGTTCACTTGGCTTTTCGCCGGTTTGCATAAAATCGGAAAGGATCACTGTACGCTTCAAGGATCCAGCTTGCTGTTTCAAAAATGAAAGGGCAATTTCTAACGAACTTAGGTCGGCACTATAGCTGTCATTGATTAACTGACAATGCTGTACGCCTTTTTTTAAACTAAGCCGCATATCAACTGCAGTGAGGCCCCTCATTCGCTCCATAATGGTAGACTGGGGAATTTTTAATAACAACAGAAGTTCCCAACAGCGTAGCGCATTTTGTATGGAGGCGGCATCCGTAAATGGGATTTCAATGGTACCGCCAGCAGCGAGCAAGGAGCCCTTTGCAGTTATAGCAGTACCAAGTTTAGTTGACGCAATCGAAAGTAGTGTTAGGGAAGGAGGCAATGAGGCACGAACAAATAGTTTACGTTTCTCATGCTCTTTTTGATCCTGGGAAAGAAATCCCTCCCGATGTGCATCTCCTATATTGGTTAATATTCCAATAGTGGGTTGAATTACTTTCTCCAAACGCTCCATCTCGCCAGGCTGTGAAATACCCGCTTCAAAAATGGCTAAATCATGATGGGATTTCATTTGCCAAACACTTAGGGGCACACCCAATTGTGAATTAAAACTCTTAGGGCTTCTTACAATTTTAAAATCAGGTTGTAATAACTGAAATAACCACTCTTTCACAATTGTTTTTCCATTACTGCCGGTAATAGCAATAACGGGTATCGAGAACTGTGAACGATGCGCCGCTGCCAACTGTTGTAAGGCAGCCACCGAATCTTTAACCTTAATGAAATTAGCACCTGGGAAAGAGGCAGTATCAACTTGCTGGGTAATCACAAAACTGCGTACCCCTTTTTGATAAAGCCCTCCAATATAATCATGTCCATTCCTGCGCGGCGTGGTAATAGCAAAAAAAAGAGAATGAGCGGGGGAAAAAGCACTCCGACTATCAATCAACAAATACTCAACAAGATGATCAGTAACCACAGGGGCTGTAACACCCAATAGTTTTATCACTTGTTGTACAGTATACAAAACAATCAGTTTATGGGTTTAAGACACTGTCATCAACCTGATCGGCCGGAAGTCCTTTTTTCTGGATGAAAAGAGAATAAAAAATAGAGCCACTGATACATACTGCAATTACACCCAACGAAATAGCAACTTGAATCTGTTTAGACAGCCACTGGTTAAGCCAATGCTCTCCCAGCATTTTGATTCCTATAAATACTAACACTATGGCAATACCCTGTTGCAAATAATCAAACTTGCTTACAGCGCCTCGTAATAAAAAGAAAAGCGAACGCAAACCCAGCACTGCAAAAATATTTGACGTATAGATCACAAAGCGATCCCTTGAAATTCCCATAACAGCCGGAATGGAATCCAAGGCAAAAATTAAGTCAATGGAAGCAAGCATAATAATCACCACAAATAATGTGGTATAGACTGGCTTCCCGTTTTCACGGATCATAAACTTTCCACCCCCATCATGTGGAGCTAATGGTAAAAATCGCTTTAGAAATAAATAGACTTTACTTTCCTGGGGATTGAACTCCTCGTCTTCATTGGCTGTAAACATCTTAAAGCCAGTGTATATTAAAAAGACCCCAAACACATAAAGTATCCAATGAAACTTCTCTACTAATACAACTCCTACGGTAATGAACAGGATTCGAAAAACAATTGCCATGAGAATACCAATCAATAAAACACGGCCATAATTTTTTTCCTTCACTGCAAAGGCGGAGAAAATAAGTATGAATACAAAAATGTTATCAATACTCAAACTCCACTCCATCAAGTAGGCACTGAGATATTCCAGGGCTAGCTGTTGTCCTTTTTCAATCCACACAAAAACAAAAAAAGCAAGCGCTAATCCAACCCAGAAAAAAGTTTGATTTAAGGCTTGACGAATGGAGACTGTCTGATTTTTTTTACTCATCAGCCCCAAATCAAAAAATAAGGCCACTACTAATACAAGGGCAAAAACGAGGTAACTAATTTGATCAATATTCATGTTGCACGCAAAGTTAGGGTCTTAGCGTGCGAATTGTCTTTTTCGGATGGTTTGAAATAATAACCCTCCACCAATTAAAAGCAAGAGTGGGAAAAGTATAAAGAGCAATTGAACCCATAACCGATACTGGTTTACTTTCTCACCATCAAGTAAGCGTAGCGTAATTTCTTTTGCACGCAGGCCGCTGATGGCGGGATTGCTAATCAAATACTCCACACTGTTGAGTAGAAACTCTTTATTGGCAACAGGTATAAAATAGCGCCCGGCCTCTCCTCCTGTCAAATATTCAAAATGTGTGTATGGATTCCATCCCATTTCAGTAGGCACCAAGGGGGCTTGGGGATCATAAGCACCTTTGTCATCAACAGCAGGGATGTAATCATTCAGAACCAGATCGCCATCTGCTACCAATAGCACACCTGCCTGCTTGGCCTGTGCAATAAATGGCTGACCGGCACTAGACATAGAATCTGCTTTAGCCCCATAAATTCGATTCCGATATAAGGAGGTTAACTCTCCCTCCAATAGCATTGCAACCGATATTTCACCACGGCTGAATAATTTATTCTCAGGAACCGTGCTGTTTTCGTTTAAAGAAATCAGCGCAGGAGTACTGATGATGCGAGCACGTTCGGAGCTAGCCAATAGTGGCGTTTTACTTACACCAGGCGCCTCCACCGTGTCAATTGAATTGGCAAATCGAAGACCAACATAGCCAGCTGTTTTTAATTTTTTATCAGCCGCAGGTGCACCTGCCAATGGGTAATAATTCCAAGGTAAAAACTCATTCTGGGGTTGATCTGTAGTTCCACCTACCTGAATATAACTCACCTCACAGCGGAGATCCATCACCAAATCTGGATTGATACGAGCTCCATAGCGAAAGAAAAGATCACCTAAATTAAGATCCCGGTCAAAAGCAACAATAGAGGGTTTACGACCGAAACTATCCATCTCTGCAACCAGATTATCGATAAAGCAAAGCAATTTGCCTCCTCGCATCACAAATTGATCGATTTTCAACTTCTCATTTTCACTGAAACGAAGTGTAGGCTTTACGAGTAATAATAGATCAACACCGGCCGGAACCGCTGGCTGACGTGTGAGATCGAGCGTGCGAAGCTCATAATCTTTTTGCAAGGCTACTCGTAATTGGTAGGTCCGTTGATCAGTTGGTTCGCCATGCCCAATTTCATAGGCAATGCCTGGTTTGCGAGGATGTACCAGTTTATCAATCACACTGGTAAATTGAAACTCTAACAGAGCCTCTGCCCGATTCAACTCGGTTTGTGAAATAGCTCTACTGGCGCCGGGAAGCAACGTCACCAAGGACTGTTGTCCCTTGTATTGTACCAGGGCCACTGGAAATAAAATATTACTGCTTTGTCCCGCTTTTTTTTGAACTGTTAAATTAATGTTCAGTGCCCCCATAGAAAGCAATGAATCTCCCCACAACTTGCCCTCACTGACCTCTTCCAAAGGAGAGATGAACTGGTAATGAAAACGAGTAGGATTCTGCTTTTGCAATAAGGAGAGAAATTGCTCAGTACTGGTTGCCAACTTTTTAAATCCAGACGGAAAATCTCCTTTTAAGAATACAAAAACCTCGATGGGCTCATTTAGCGCTTGAATTTGTTGACTGGTAGCCTTATCCAGTGTATATCGTTTCTCCTCCGTTAAATCCGCACGCCAATCAGATAGCGTGGCCATTAAATTGAATAGCAAAAATAAAAACAGTGCAAGCACTACGCCCATCCGGTGAACTAATATCCAGTGCAGTATTTTTTTCATTTAACGAGTGCGGAGATTACGGAGGGTAAGTAAAAAAAATAAAAATAATAACGAACTGAAATAGATTAAATCACTAAGCATCACTAATCCTCTGCTCATACTTCGATAATGAAAATCAATACCGGCCCACTCTACCCAATAATCAACACCTGCAGGGATGCCAGGAATAAGACTGATGGCATGAAATCCATAATAAAATACAGCCATGGATAAAATGGCAATCAGAAAAGATATAATAGTATTAGCGGATAAACTGCTACACCAGATTCCAATGGCCGTAAACAAGGCTGCCAAGAAAAAAAGCCCGAGATAAGAACCAAATGTAGCGCCCCAATCCAATCCCGGATCAGCAGAAAGACTTTCCAAAAGCAAAGCATAAAAAAAAGTAGGTGCCAGCGCAATCACTACAACAAACAAAGCCCCTAAGTATTTTCCCAGCATTAATTGCCATAAGGTAATCGGCTGTGTGCGGAGTACTTCCCAGGTACCCGTTCTGAATTCTTCAGCAAAACTGCGCATAGTAATGGCAGGAATCAATAAAAGAAGAATCCAAGGTGAAAGTTCAAAAAAACGATCGAGTGTGGCGTAGCCAAAATCAAGGAGATTGTTTTCAAATACAAATAACACTAACCCGTTGACTACTAAAAAAACTGCAATGGCAATTATACCGCTCAGGCTACTGAAGTATTGCGATATTTCTTTTCTGTATAGAGCCCACATATACTGCTAAAGTACTAAGTTAGTCACAACAAAAAGGCCGCTTTTTACAAAGCGGCCTTCCTTTAAAATGCTTTAACAGGTTTTAAACAGCAAAACTCTCTCCACATCCACAGGTACGGCTTGCATTGGGATTACTGAAAAAGAAACCTTTTCCATTCAATCCATCTGAAAAATCAAGTGTAGTATTAACCAGGTATAAAAAACTCTTTAAATCAGTTACCACACGAATACCATTATCCTCAAACTCTTGGTCCATGGGTTTTTTTTCATTGTCAAAGTCTAGTTTGTAGCTAAGACCTGAACAACCACCTCCTACTACACCCACACGTAAAAAATAAGAAGGATCATCGGCTACCCCGGCATCCGCTAGTAACTGAATCACTTTTTCACGCGCCTTGTCACTCACATAAATGGTATTAGCCATTTCTGTTGGAGCGGTAGCGGTTGTAAGTGTTTCAGCAGACATAATTATTCCAATGATTAATGTATAGGACTCTCTTCAAATTGCAATTCTTCCAACCCATTTTTCTTACGGTAATCATTGATAGCAGCCTTGATGGCGTCCTCTGCCAATACAGAGCAGTGAATTTTCACAGGAGGAAGATTCAATTCTTCCACGATGGTCATATTATCAATCTTTACCGCTTCGTCCACAGACTTTCCTTTCAACCATTCTGTTGCAAGGGAGGAAGAAGCAATGGCTGAACCACAACCAAAGGTTTTGAACTTTGCATCACGAATAACACCTGTTGCTTCGTCTACTTCAATTTGTAAACGCATAACATCTCCGCATTCAGGTGCACCCACCAATCCTGTTCCTACGTTGTTTTTGCTTTTGTCCAGTGTTCCCACATTCTTGGGATTCTGGTAATGATCAATTACTTTTTCTGAATATGCCATAGTGCTAAAATTTTAAAATTAATGATGTGCCCACTCAATGGTGTTGAGATCAATACCATCCTTGAACATTTCCCAAAGCGGACTCATCTCACGCAATTTATTCACCGTATTGGTCACATGCTCAATCGTATAATCAATTTGTTCTTCTGTGGTAAAACGTCCTAAGCCAAAACGAAGTGAGCTATGGGCCAGATCGTCACCAAGACCAAGGGCCTTTAAGACATACGAAGGCTCCAAGGAGGCAGAAGTACAAGCAGAACCAGAGGAAAGTGCAATATTCTTATTAAAGCCCATCATCAGACCTTCTCCCTCTACGTACTTGAAGGAAATATTTGTTACATGAGGAAGTCTGCTTTCTTTATCACCATTCAGGTAGGATTCCTCCACCTTCAATAATGCATTTTCCAATTTATCACGAAGTTGACTAATGCGCTTGGCATCGGATTCCATTTCCTGCATACAGATCTCACAAGCTTTGCCAAACCCAACAATACCGGGAACGTTCAATGTTCCACTACGCATTCCACGTTCATGTCCGCCACCATCAATCTGAGCAGTAACTTTCACGCGTGGATTTTTACGACGAACATACAAAGCACCTACTCCTTTGGGACCATACATTTTGTGTGCAGTAAAGGCCATCAGATCAATACCATCTTTATTGACATCAACAGGAATTTTTCCAACAGCCTGAACACCGTCTGTGAATACCAATACACCGTGCTTACGAGCGATGGCGCTGATCTCACGCATCGGCATCACGGTTCCAATTTCGTTATTGGCATACATGATAGCAATAAGAATGGTAGTAGGTTTTATAGCCGCTTCCAATTCCGCCAAATCAATTAAACCATTTGGCTTTACATCCAAATAAGTTATCTCGGCACCCTCTTTCTCTAAATGACGGCAAGTATCCAACACCGCTTTGTGCTCAATATTGCAAGTGATAATGTGATTACCCTTGCTGGCATACATTTCGTATACACCTTTTATGGCCAAATTATCTCCCTCAGTAGCACCAGAAGTAAAGATGATTTCTTTCGGATCAGCCCCGATCAGTTTAGCAACCTGCTCACGAGCATAGTCAACCGCCTCTTCCGCCTGCCATCCAAAAGGATGGTTACGGCTGGCTGCATTTCCAAACGCATTTGTAAAATAGGGCACCATCGCCTCTACAACCCGGGGGTCGCAGGGGGTGGTAGCATTGTGATCCAGATAGATAGGTAATTTTAGCATATTCACTTTCAGTTTTCTCCTCTGTAAAACGCAAAATTATCCCAAAAGGTTCTAAGCGAATAGGTTAATTTCATGGTTAGAAAGAAATTACCGATTTCGTAAATGAAGCAATTGGGTTGAAAATGAATAAAATTGAACATATTGGCATTGCTGTAAAATCCCTGGAGGAAGCCATTCCTCGTTATGAGCAGCTCCTGAAGACCCCCTGTTACAAGACAGAGCAGGTGGAGAGCGAACAGGTCAATACAGCCTTTTTTAAGGTTGGAGAATCAAAAATCGAATTGCTGGAAAGCATGGACCCCGCGGGTGTAATTGCCAAATTCATTGAAAAACGGGGCGAAGGCCTGCATCATACTGCCTATGATGTAACTAATATCGAAGCTGAGATGAACCGCTTAAAAGAAGCTGGATTTGTCCTATTGAACGAAACACCCAAAAAGGGGGCCGACAATAAATGGGTTTGCTTTGTTCATCCTAAACACACCAATGGGGTGCTCATAGAGCTATGTCAGGAAATCCGCTGATCGGTATCTGATCCTGCTAATCCCAATTTTTCTACGGCTGCCTGTGCGGCTAACTGAGAGGCATCTTTCTTGTTGAAGGCTTTTCCTTCTGCAAAAATCTCTCCATTCAAAAGTGCCGCCACTGTAAATAATCGTCGACTGCCTTCCAGTTTTTCATCGATGGTTTCAAACTCAAGTGTACTGCCGTTACGGCTAGCCCAACCGTAGAGTTTGTTTTTGAAATTGTATTCCGTGTTTTCCAGTTGGTC